>NZ_JBFTRC010000155.1:0-18224 GCF_056399325.1 Allobosea sp. 01N443 | reverse complement strand
GCACCGGGGCCGACCACGGCACCCGGATCGATCGTGACGTTATCCTCGATCCTTGCCGTGGCGTGGACGAAGGCGCCCGGCGCGACCCCTTGCGAGCCAAAGACCGACCGTGGCTTGAGCGCATCGGGATAGAAGCGCGCCATGATCCGGGCAAAGGCATGGTAGGGCGCGGGCGATACGAGCGCGACAGTGCCCGCGGGAACACGGGCAGCGAACCGGGAAGAAACCAGGCACAGCCCCGCCGAAGTCCCCGCCAGCGCATCCGTATATTTGGGGTTGTCCATATAGGCGATGTCATCGGGCCCGGCGGCCTCGAGTGCGGCCGCGCCGGTAACGAGCCGCGTGGGCTCCACGCCCTCAGGCAGAGCAGCCCCTGAAATGGCAGCGACCTCGCCGTAGCTCAGCGAGGTCGCGATCGGGAAGAATTGAGGTTCTGACATGCAATGGATCCGTGCGGGGCGTTGCCGCCCCGCCGCGTCAGAAGCGGGTGCCGCCGGAGAAGCGGAAGGCCTGCAGACGGTCGCCGCCGTAACGGACGCCGGTGATCGGATCGCGCGTGCCCTCATCCTTGCTAAGGGCATAGGCATAGTCAAACCGGATCGGCCCGAGCGGCGACTGCCAGAGCAGGCTCGCGCCGATCGAGGAGCGGATGACGTTCTTGTCGCGAACGCAGGCCACGTTGCTCTGGAACTGGGACGTGCTCGGGACATTGAACTGCCGAGGCTCCGACCCGCCCGGGCAAAGCCCGTTCGTCGTCGGAATCGGGCTGGTGATCACCTTCGAGCCGCCATCATAGTCGAACAGCGTACCGGCATCGGCGAAGATCGCGCCGCGCAGGCCAAGGTCACGCGGCAGGCCCCAGATCGGGAACTGCACTTCGACCGAGCCTCCGAAATACGACTGGCCGCCGAGAGCGTTGGCCGTCGGGTCGTTCAGCACGTCGCGCGGACCGATGCCCGACGGAGCGAAGCCACGCACCAGGCTCGGGCCGAGGAAGTAGTGATCGACCATGCGCAGGGTACCTTCCGTCGCCTGGACGTGACCGCCCTGGACCCGGAGGAAGCCGACGACATCGTCGAAGATCTCGCGGTAGTAGCGCGCATCCGCCGCGACACGAAGGAACTTCGAGTCGCCGCCAAGGCCCGCGAATTCCGGCTTCAACTCCGCAATGAAGCCGTTGCGCGGTGTCTGGTAGTTATCAAGCGAGTTGTAGTTCAGCGTCACGCCCGCAAGGGAGGTCAGCGTTTCGCCGCGGGCTTCCTTGACCGCGAGCGTCGCTTCGCCATTCGTCACGCAGTTGAAGTTCTGCGTTGCTGGAAAGCTCGACCCCGGTCCGGGTGTGATCCCGGGGATCGGGAACGAGCAGTCGTTATACGGCCGGCTCGACGTGTTCGGGATCTTGATCTCGGTCGTATAGAGCGAATAGCGCGGCGTGATCGAGAACTCTTCCGTGATCGGGAAGGTGAACCGCAGCTGACCGCCGGTCACACGGCTCTCGTAGCGGCCGATATTGTAGTTGTCGTTGTACTTCGAGAACAGGTCGATACCGGCCGCGATCCGGCGACCGAGGAAATAGGGCTCGGTGAACGAGAAGTCGATGCCCTGCGTCCGCTGCCCCAACGTGCCGGCAATCTTCACGAACTGGCCGCGGCCAAGGAAGTTGGATTCCGACAGCGAGACTTCGCCGATGACACCGTCAGACGTCGAATAACCGCCCGCGATCGAGAAGGAGCCGGTGGCCTTGTCCTCGACGTCGATGTTCATGATGACCCGGTCAGGCGCGCTGCCCGGCTCATTGGTGATGCGAACCTTGTTGAAGAAGCCGAGATTGTTCAGGCGCCGCTCGGCGCGATCAACCATCACCTTGTTGTAGGCATCGCCCTCACCCAGGTCGAGCTCGCGGCGGACCACATAGTCGCGGGTCCGTGTATTGCCGCGCACATTGATGCGCTCGACATAGACCCGCGGACCGTCTTCGACGACATAGGTGATGCCAATCAGGCGGCCAGCGGCGTCACGCTCACCGCGGGGGCGAACCTGCGCAAAGGGATGACCACGGCGGGACACCTCGGTCGTGAGGTTGACGAGCGACTTTTCGACCGCCTCGGCATTGTAGGTATCGCCAGCCGAGGTCGCGAGGAGCCTTTGCATCGTCGCCGAGTCGATATCGCTGAGCTGCGAATCCACCGCGACGTTGCCGACCTTGTACTGCGGCCCTTCATMGACCGTGACGTCGATGACCCAGCCACCCTTGGCGTCATCGAAGCGCGCGTCGCTCGCAACGACCCGGAAGTCGGCATAGCCGTTCTTCAGGTAGAAGCGGCGAACCAGATCGAGATCGGACGCGATACGGTCGGGATCATAGACGTCGGAGGTCTTGATGAAGCTGAGGAAATTCGATTCCGTCGAGCTCATCAACCCGCGCAGACGCGATGCCGAATAGGCGCCGTTACCCGCGAAATTGATTTCCTTGATGCCGGTCTTSCCGCTCTCGACAATGGTGAAGACCACGTCCGAACGACCGTTGGGCAATGGCGCGATACGCCCGGAGATCGTCGCAGTGCCGTAACCGGCCCGGCGATAGACCTCCTTCAGGCGCTGCACATCGGAGTCGATCAGCGCCTGGCTCAGAGGGCCACGCGCCTTCGATTCGACCTGTTGCAGCAGGATCTCGCTCTTGAGGCGCTTGTTGCCTTCGAAGGCGACGCGATTGATCGTGTCGTTCTCGTGAACCGAGATCACAGTCTGGTTGCCGCGGCGGCTGACCTGGACGTTCGAGAACAGTCCGGTCGCCATCAGGCTCTGCCGAACCTCCTGCGGACCACCCTGCCCTGCATAGGACCGAATGGTCTCCGCGTCGACGCGGCGGTTGCCTTGGACAATCACGGCCTGCGCAAAAACAACGCCACCGCTAACGGCCAACATAAAGGCCGAAAGTCCGACTGATCGAGAGAGCCGCATTTTGAAAGACCGGCTCTTTGGGGTCGACGTCATCGGGTCGCCTATTCCATTTAGTAGGTCACCACCCCAACCGGGGACACCTGCCTTTGGGCAGGTGCATGGCGACATTGCAGACCAATCGCTTCTACAAAGTTTCCGACGAGGTGCAAACGAACATTGTCGTTAACAAATTATTTTTAACCTCGTCGTTGCCAGGAGGCCACGCGCCCTGAGCAAAGCGCCCGATTCGACGCAGCTTTTGGGCCTATCGGCAACGAACCTTGCCGCAGGTCACAGCATTCGTGGGCTTGCCAGTCGGAGTCTACAGACGCGAGTGGACGTGGACGATGTCATTCCAGGTCACAAAGAGCATCAGCATCAGGACCAGCCCAAAACCGACCCGAAAGCCGATTTCCTGGGCGCGCTCGCTCAAGGGGCGGCCGCGGAGAGCCTCGATCGCATAGAACATCAGATGTCCGCCATCGAGCATTGGAACCGGCAACAGGTTCATCAGGCCGATCGAGACCGACAGAATCGCCGCAAGATTGATCAGCGCGAGCAGGCCTCCATTGGAAGCAACCATCCCGGAAACCTGGGCGATGCGGATCGGCCCCGAAAGCTGATCCGTCGATTCACGCCCGCTGATCAATTTGGACAGATAGTCATAGGTCCGGTCGACCACAAACCAGGTCTCGGAGAATCCAACCTTCACGGCTTCACCGAGGCTGTAATGCTGGGTCGTCCAGTCCTCGGCCCGGCGGGAAGCCTGGACCCCGATAACGCCAATGCGCTGTTTGCCGAGAGCCGTCGATGTCTCGTTCAGATCAGGCGTGACAGGCAGGGTCACCATGGTGCCCGCGCGATCGACCGTCACCGAAAGGGTCTCGTTCGGATGTGTCGAGACCACTCTTTGCATGTCGCTGAAGCTGCGGATCTGCTTGCCGTCGATCGTCAGGACGACGTCCCCGGCGAGCAGACCTGCGCGCTCAGCGGCCTTCCCGGCAATCACCTGCTCGACCCGGGGCGTCAGGACCGGGCGACCGAAGGCGTAGACGGTCCCGGCAAAGATGAGGATGGCCAGTACGAAATTGGCAATCGGGCCGGCCGCGACGATCGCCACCCGTTCAGCGATCGATTGAGCCGGGAAGGAACGCGCTCGCTGTTCCTCCGTCATGCGCTCGACTTCAGCGCTATCGGCTGCGGAGCTCGAGGGATCCGCGTCACCGGAGAACTTCACATAGCCGCCGAGCGGGATCAGCGCGAAGCGCCAGCGCGTGCCGTGCTTGTCGACGAATCCGAAAATCTCGCGGCCGAAGCCGATCGAGAACACTTTCACGTCGACGCCGCACCAACGACCGACGAGGAAGTGCCCGAGCTCGTGCACGAAAACAACGATGGTCAGGACAAACAGGAACGGCACCAGGTAACTGAGCAGAAAGCTGCCCGAGTTCCAGACGGTCGCTGCAATATCCATAAAATTCTCCCGATTCCTGCCCCTTACGTGACAGTGAAGGTGCCCTTCGACAAGAGCAGGCGAGCGCGGTTTCTCGCCTCATGGTCAATGGCAAGGGCCGCTTCAATATCGACCGGTGCCGCGATGTCAGCACCGAGCCCGCTGCAGACGGCATCGACGAGAGCCGGGATGCCGGGAAAGCCGATCCGTCCGGCAAGAAAGGCCTCGACCGCGACTTCATTGGCGGCATTGAGGATCGCCGGCACCGCGCCTCCGGTCTCCAACGCTGCCATCGCCAGACCAAGCGCCGGAAAGCGGGCAAGATCAGGGCGTTCGAAGGCCAACGGCGCGGTCGTGACGAGATCGACGAAGCGCGTGGCCGGAGCATCGAGCCGGCCGTCGACGCCGAGGCAATGCGCGGCCGCAACCCGCATATCCGGAATTGCCATGCCTGCAGTGACCGAGCCATCGCGGAAGGTGACGAGGCCATGCACGATCTGCTGGGGGTGCACCAGAACATCAAGCTGATCATGTTTCAGCCTCCGAATCCAGCGGCAAGATGCGCGCGCCCACGGCCTTGGCCTGCGCCATCACGGCGGCACCAGCACAAACCAGGCTCTCCTTGTTGGCGAGGGCAATCACGCGGCCAGGTGTCAGCGCGGCAAAAGTCGCTTCCAGACCGGCAGCTCCTGCTATGGCACTGACAACAATGTCGCTCGGCATCGCGACGGCGTCGAGAATGGCCTGCCGCCCCGCCCCGCTGTCGATACCGCTACCGGCCAGGGCCTGCGCMAGAGCTTCGCCTCCCGCCTCGTCCGCCAAGGCGGCAAAGCGGGCACCTGTTTCGACCGCCACCCGGGCGAGGCTCGCAGCGTCCCGCCCGCCAACCACGACATCGATCTTCAGGCGTTCAGGATTCTCCGAGACGACGTCGCGCGTCGACCGGCCGATGGAGCCTGTGGCTCCAAGAAGAGTGACGAGACGGCGCATGACGTCTTCAGAACTCCAGATGCGCCAGGAACAGTGCAGCACCAGCGAGGACCAGGACGGCCCAGTAGCCGTCAAGCCGATCGAAAAAGCCACCATGGCCCGGGATCAACTTGCTTGAGTCCTTGGTGCCAAAGCGACGCTTGACGGCGGATTCAAAGAGATCGCCAGCCTGACTCACGATCGAGGCCGAAAGCGAGGCCGCGATCACAAAGGCCGGACCGACGACTGCGGCCGCCCCCGGGGTCAACACCCAGACGACATAACCACCGAGTGTGCCGGCAGCGGTTCCGCCGAGTGCGCCGGACCAGGTCTTCTTCGGACTGATCGCAGGCATGAGCTTCGGCCCACCAAGAGCCCGCCCCGTAAAATAGGCGGCAATATCGGTCAGCCAACAGACCGCAAAGGTCCAGATGATCACAGCAAACCCGAAATCCGGGAGTGCACGCAGCGCCGGCGTGATCAGGGCAAAGGCGAGCGCATAGGCGACACCGCAGGCCTCCAGCCAGTTCCGCTTCTCGAGAACCGGGGTCAGGAGCGCCCCGAAGAACGCAGCGAAGGCGGAAACACCGGCGAGCGCCACTGGACTGATCGGGGCGAAGCCAAGCGCCAGGCCGGCAATCGTAACGCCGATACCTGCGGGCACCGCGTTCCGGCGGCTCACGATCGCGAGCCACTCATAGGCGACCAATYCGGCAGCCAGCGCCCAGATGAGCCTGAACGGCCAGCCCCCGACAAATGTCGCAGCCACAATGCCCGCGGCCAGCACCAGCGCGGATGCGATACGCAGCTTCAGTTCGCTCGGGCCGGCGGCCGGACCGCCGGAAGGTTGGTCACTCACGCTACGCCCACATTGCGGCCGGATGGCTCCGACACGCCGCCGAAACGGCGTTCGCGGCGGCGATACTCGGCCAGCGCTTCTTCCAACGCCGCGCGATCGAAATCGGGCCAGAGTACCGGGGTGAAGACGAACTCCGCATAGGCGGCCTGCCAAAGCAGAAAATTCGAGATCCGTGTCTCGCCCGATGTGCGGATGACGAGCTCGGGGTCGGGCAGATCTGCGGTATCGAGCCGCGCAGAGATGCTGCTCTCGTCAATGGTGGTTGCGTCGACAAGGCCTGCCGCAACATCCGAGGCCAGTTGGCGCGCCGCTCGGACGATCTCGTCGCGCGAGCCATAGTTGAAGGCGACGACGAGCGTCATTCCCGTGTTGTTGCGCGTGGTCGCCTCGGCGTGCTCGACCAGACGGCGCAGATCGGGCGCCAGATCGCTCCTGCCGCCAATGACCCGGACCCGGACCCCAGCCGCACCGAGTTCGGTAAGATCCTTCTCGATGAAATGCTTGAGCAGCGTCATCAGAAACGAAACTTCGGCAGCAGGCCGGCGCCAGTTCTCCGTCGAGAAACTGTAGACCGTCAGAATCTCGATGCCGAGATCRCTGGCGTTGCGGACGGTCCGGCGCAAGGCCTCCAGCCCGCGCCGATGCCCTTCATGTCGCGGCAGGCCGCGCAACTGAGCCCAGCGCCCGTTGCCGTCCATGATCACTGCGACATGGGAGGGCCCTGCAGCCTGGACCTCCGGACGCTGGCCTGCTGACATTCTCGTGCCTCTTTCGGCGTTGCGTCCCGGATCATAGCCAGCGGCTCAAACCCGCCGGGCGACAGGATCAGACGTGCAGGATTTCCTTTTCCTTCGTCGCCAGCGCCTGATCGATCTCGGCGATATGCTGGTCTGTGACCTTCTGGACCTGATCCGACTCGCGCGTCACGTCATCCTTGGTCAGGTGACCGTCCTTCTCGAGCTTCTTGATCACGTCGATCCCGTCGCGGCGGACATGGCGCACAGCGATCTTGGATTCTTCGGCATATTTATGCGCGACCTTGACCATCTCCTTGCGGCGCTGCTCGTTCAGCTCCGGAATTCGGATGCGCAGCACCTGCCCTTCCGTCTGGGGGTTGAGGCCCAGATCGGATTCGCGGATCGCCTTCTCCACCGCCTGGACCATGCTGCGGTCCCAGACCTGGACACTGAGCAAGCGTGCTTCAGGCACGCTGACGGTGGCAAGCTGAGTCAAGGGTGTACGTGCACCATAAGCCTCGACCTGGATCGGATCGAGAACGTTGGCGGAGGCGCGGCCGGTGCGCAGGGAGGCGAGATCGCCTTTGAAGGATTGCACCGCGCCTTGCATCCGACGCTTCACGTCGGCGAGGTCGAATGTCGTCTGGGCCATTTTAGTCAAGACCTTGCAGATAATCGAAAACCGGCGCGACCATGGCCGCGGCCCCGCTCAGGGTCAAGGATTTCATGTTCCAACAGCACCTTCCCGGGACAATCTGCAAGGGAAAAACGCCTGAGGCAGGCCGGGCATGGCGGACGGGTGATCCGGAACGGTGGCAAGACCGGGCGCCGCTTCCTAGCTTTAAGGTCGGGCCTCGGTCGAGACGTCACGGCCGAGCACAACCGAACCACGAGGAGGCCCCTTGCCCCGTCTGAACCGCATCATTGAAACTGCGCTCTACATCGACGATCTCGATCGCGCGCAGGAGTTCTATGAGACGAAGCTCGGATTGAAGCCGATGCTGAAGACGAGGACGCTGTTCGCCTATGATGTTGGCGGAGAGAGTGTCCTTCTGCTCTTCCTTCGGGGGCAATCTCTCCTCACCCAATCATCTGCGAAGGGCAATATTCCACCGCATGACGGCAGCGGCCCCCTCCATATCTGCTTCGCGATCGACACCAGCGAACTCACAGCCTGGGAAGAGCGGTTGCAGCAGCATGGAATCGATATCGAGGGCCGGATGAGCTGGGATCGCGGCGGAAACAGCCTCTATTTCCGTGACCCCGACGGCCATCTGCTTGAGTTGATGACGCCGGGGATCTGGCCGAACTACTGAGCCTTGCAACCGCGAGGGAATCCGGCGGTCAGGGCGTCACGTAGGTTGCCCTGCCCTCGCCGCGCAGAACGGCCGCAAGCGCGCCAGTTTCGGCGATCGAGAAGACGACGATCGTCAGCCCGGCGTCGCGCGCCAGCGCAAAAGCAGCCGTATCCATCACCTTGAGATCATGCCTGATCGCCTCGGCATGGGTCAGGCTCTCATAGCGCTTGGCGTTCGGATCCTTCTTCGGATCGGCGGTGTAGACGCCATCGACCTGCGTCGCCTTCAGCAATTGCTGGCAGTCGAGCTCGGCCGCCCGAAGGGCAGCTCCGGTATCGGTGGTGAAATAGGGATTGCCCGTGCCGCCCCCGAGAATGACGACCTTGCCGTGGCTGAGATGGTCGAGCGCGCGCCGGCGAGCGTAGCTCTCGCAGAGCGAGGGCATGGGCACAGCCGACATGGCGCGGGCCGGGGCGCCGGCGATCTCGATGGCATGCTCTAGCGCAAGAGCGTTCATCACCGTGCCGAGCATGCCGATCGAATCGGCGCTTGGTCGGTCGAGGCCCTTGTTCAAGCCCTGGACGCCGCGAAAGAAATTGCCGCCGCCGACGACGATCGCAATCTCGACGCCTTCGTGCGCGGCCTTTGCGATATCGGCGGCGAGCGCAGTCAGCGTCGTACCGTCGAGGCCGGATCCGGCTTTCCCCGCAAGGGCTTCGCCGGAGAGCTTCACAAGAACGCGTTTGGGTCTCACCGGCTTTCTCCATGGACTGGGACGGCGCGATTCGGCACCAACATCGTCTTCTTACAAAAAAGGCCGCGCAGAGCGCGGCCTTTTTCAGATCCTATCAACCGGCTTCTCAGCCCGTCGTGCCACCAGCCGCAGCGACTTCGGCAGCGAAATCGGTCTCTTCCTTCTCGATGCCCTCGCCGAGCGCGAAGCGAGCAAAGCCCGTCAGCTTGACCGGAGCACCGACCTTGCCCTCGGCTTCCTTCAGCACCTGGGCGACGGACTTCGAGCCGTCATGGATATAGGCCTGCTCGAGCAGGCAGTATTCCTTGGCGTAGCTCTTCAAGCCGCTCTCGGTGATCTTCTCGAGCACGTTGGCGGGCTTGCCGGCATTCTTCTCGGCCAGGATCGCCTTCTCGCGCTCCAGGATCGCCGGATCGACCGAAGCGAGATCGAGCGCGACCGGATTGGTAGCGGCGACGTGCATGGCAAGCTGACGACCGAGGGCTGCGAGCTCCTCGCCCTTGCCGGTCGTCTCGAGACCGACGATGACGCCGATCTTCCCGAGACCATCGGCGACCGAGCCGTGGACGTAATGGCCAATGACGCCGGCGCTGACCTTGACCTCGGCGACGCGGCGCAGGGTCATGTTCTCGCCAATCGTGGCGATGGCATTGGCGATGGCGTCAGCGACGGTGCCGCCGCCCGGATAGTGATGGGCGAGCAGTGCCTCGACGTCGCCGCCGCGCTCCAGCGAGACGTCGGCGATCGTGCGGGCGAGCGCCTGGAACTCGAGGTTGCGCGCAACGAAGTCGGTCTCGGAATTGACCTCGGCAACGACACCGCGGTTCTCGGACACGGCCACGGCGACCAGGCCCTCGGCGGCAACGCGGCCGGCCTTCTTCGCGGCCTTGGCGAGGCCCTTGGTGCGCAACCAGTCGATGGCGGCCTCGATGTTGCCGTCGGTCGCGGCCAGCGCGGTCTTGCAATCCATCATGCCCGCGCCAGTCTTGTCGCGGAGTTCCTTCACCATGCCGGCGGTGATCGCAGCCATCTGTCGTTCCTTGCTGTCATGTGCCGGGCCTGCGCAACGACGCTGGCGGCCAACGGCACGGTCTTCGATTTCAGAGCGCGCCATAGCGCGAAGGGAAAACGCCGACGCTCCGTGACCGGCCGTCGGCGTGACTTCATTCATCTGCCGCGCATTGCTGCGCTGCCGAGGCGACGCGCCGATGACGCGCCGCCCTGAGTTTGCTCTCAGGCCTCGGCGAGATCGCGCGCCTGGGCAACCCAGCCGTCGCGCTCGATGCGACCACCGAGCTTCAGATCGGCATCAACCTTGACGACATCGGCCGGCGACATCGCAGCGATCTGCCAGAAGTGGAACAGGCCACCGTCATTGAGCTTCTGAACCAGCTCCGGACCCATGCCGGAGAGCTTCATGAAGTCGTCCGGCGCGCCGCGCGGCGCAGTAAGCAGCTCGAACACCGGGGCAGCGTCTGCGGCCGGCTCGATGATCGCCGTCTCAACGATCGGGGCCTCGGCAGCACCGAGATCGATGCCATGGTCGCCCGAGGCGCGCGAGATGCCGTCGATGGCCGAACGGGCGATCAGGTCGCAATAGAGCTGGATGGCGCGGCCGGCGTCGTCATTGGCAGGCACCGGGTAGGTGATGCCATCCGGATCCGAGTTCGAGTCGACAATGGCGGCGACCGGGATGCCGAGGCGCTGGGCCTCCTTGATCGCGAGCGCTTCCTTGTTGGTGTCGATCACGAAGATCATGTCGGGCGTGCCGCCCATGTCCTTGATGCCGCCGAGCGCCTTCTCGAGCTTGTCGCGCTCACGCGCCAGCATCAGGCGTTCCTTCTTGGTCAGGCCGGTGCTGCCGCCATTCAGGAGCTCGTCGACCTTGCGCAGGCGCTGGATCGAGGCCGAGATGGTCTTCCAGTTGGTCAGCATGCCGCCGAGCCAACGGGAGTTCACGTAGTACTGAGCCGACCTCTTGGCAGCGTCGGCGATCGAGTCCTGCGCCTGGCGCTTGGTGCCGACGAACAGGACGCGGCCGCCACGGGCCACGGTGTCGCTGACAGCCTGCAGGGCGCGCGAGAGCATCGGCACCGACTGCGACAGGTCGAGAATGTGGATGTTGTTGCGGGTGCCGTAGATATACGGCGACATCTTCGGGTTCCAGCGGTGAGCCTGGTGGCCGAAATGCGCGCCGGCTTCKAGCAGCTGGCGCATGGAAAAGTCTGGCAGAGCCATGATTCGATCGTCCTTCCGGTTGAGCCTCTGGGGTGCGAATGAACAAGGCATGGACTGCCACGTCACCGGAACGCCTCGGAAGTGAGGCGATGCTCCCCATGTGGGATGGCCTGCGCCTTACACGGGAAAGCGTGGCAACGCAAGGCTCGCACCTCACCAGGTCATCGGCGCCGTGGCTTCTTTTGCGCGCCATGCGCCCATGCCGCCTCGAGCGCTCCGGCAAGTTCAGCCAGGCCCAGCCTGGAGAGATCGGCTGTCGTCCAACCCCGCTTGCCCCAGGCATTTGGCACCGGGCTGAAGGCATCCGGCGCCATCATGCACCTGAATTCCTGCTCCTCGGGCGAGAAGCCGAAATTCGCGCTGCAACCGTCAGGAGCGAGAGTGACGTAGATTCGCGAGACCTTGAAGGCGACCCGGTCGAAGTGCGGAGCCTCGACCGTGCCGTCCAGAGCCAGCGCCAGACGGCGCAGATCATCTCCCGTCGGCATCGTCCTCACCTCCCAAGCCAGAACGAATTCAGCCGGAAGCCGGATTCGCCGGCCTCATCATGACCGGCGACCATAACCCGAGAGCGCGACCCCGGATGGCTATTTGGGCAGGGCTGCGCCCGCTTGCTTCACCACATCGCCAATCTGCTTGCAGTAGGTCGCGGCCGATGCATTCTGGGCCTTGGCTATGGCCTCGATGTCCTGAGTGACGCCCATCATGGCGATCGTCCCCTTCTTGCCCTGCGCTTCGGCGGCATCCCCGCCGCTCTTGTCGGCAGGAGCCGGGATCAGGCCGAGCATCTTCTTCTGGATCTCGACCACATCAGCTCCGATGTGACCCTTCTCGTTGCAGTAGGTCAGGATCCCAAGCTGATTGCGGCCCGATTGATAGACGACAGCGAGCTGGTCGGCCTGGCTCTGCGCCAAGGCCGGACCGGCAGAGAGAACGGAAACCAGTGCGCCAACTGCGCAAAAGGGCTTCAAAAGAAACGACATAACGGCTTTCCCTCAAGCAATGAAGATCGGATCGACGCGTACCCCGCTTCCCCAGGGTCGTGACTAACCTTGCGGGCAGGTCAAGACAATCGCGCGACTGTCATGGCAGGGTAYACTCAACCGGAGGTCGCCCCGCAGCGCAGCATTCCCTATCGTCCCCTTTTGGCAAGGATCCGGACAGCCGCCCGCCTTGCGACGGCGCCGCTCGGGCGCCAGGCGTCACGCAGCTGTCAGGGTTTCCGACTCGCGAGCAGACATAGCCTGAGCGATCAGAGTGAAGTCATGAGCGCTGACGGCGACCAGCCCGAAGCGAAACAGATAGCCCCAGTTCAGCCGCCCGGATGTCAATTCCAGCCTGTCGAGCAGTGGCTTGATCGATGCCTCGGATGCGGCAAGCCAGGCGACATCGCGCCGGGACGGTCGAAGCCGCCCCCCATATCGGCGGGATAGGGCTCATCGCCGCAGACTCGGCCGATCGCGGTGAAGGCCTGCAGCCTCTCCCCGCCACCGAAGGTTTCAGTCGGCGAGTAGCAGGCGACGCCATCACCGGCTCGAATCCGACGCAAGGGCCCGGTCTTGCCATGGCAAACCTGCATGAAGCCTCCGGCCACCCCTAGCCGGACATGCTCGGCTGAAGCGACGGCGATCCAATAGCCGGTCATGCTCGCCTCCTCAGGCTTCGGTCGGAGAGAAAACACGCAGGCGATGGCCATCCGGGTCGGTCGCGACAAAGGTGCGGCCGAAATCGAGATCGACCGGCTCCTGAAGGATGGTGATGCCGCGTTCCTTCCACTCCTTATGGATCGCATCGACCTGATCGGCGTGACCGACAGGCATGCCCAGTTCTCCGCCGCCACCGGCCGCTTCCGCTCCCGGCTCGACCGTATGGCGCGACCAGAGCCCGAGCATGATGCCCGACTTCAGCGCAAACAATGCAAAGGTCGGAGAGGCTTCAACCGGTTCGGCTCCGAGCAGCGCACGATAGAACCGGCAGCTAGCAGTCGGGCTGTCGACGTAAAGGATGACGAAACTGGCGTTCTGCATCGGTCGTGTCTCCGGTTGGGCGATGAGGAGATCCTAGATGCAGATGCTGCCAATTTCCGGCAGTGTCGCTCACGATGGCGGCGGAACTCCCTCCCGCTCGCGCCACTCCTTCAGCAAGCCCTGGCGCCGGCGCGGATAGCGGATATCGAGCGGCTGAACCTGCGAGATGCGGTCGGTGCGGAAATGCCGGAAATCCTGCCGCAGTTCGCACCAGGCGACGACGACGCGGACATGGTCGAAAAAGCTCAAGGCGAACGGCCAGACGACCCTCTCGCTCGCCTGCCCGGCACCATCCCGGTAGAGGATCGAGAGCTTGCGCTCTGAACGGATCGCCTTGCGGATGGCCGAGAGATCGAAGCTCTCCGCCATGATCGCGGCACCGGGGCCGACCAACAGGGCGGACGCCTCGGCATCATCGCGCAGATCCCCCGGCAGGACGGCGAGGATCTTGGCCAGCGCATCGCGCGCAGCCAGGGCAAGGCGGCCATCAGCCCGGTCGGAAACCCAGCGCGAGCCGAGCACCAGTGCTTCGATCTCGTCCTCGGAGAACATCAGCGGCGGCAGCATGAAACCCGGCTTGAGAACATAGCCCAGTCCCGGCTCCCCCTCGATCGGCGCGCCTTGCGCCTGCAAGGTGACGATGTCGCGGTAGAGGGTGCGTATGCTGACACGGAGCTCGTCGGCGAGCCGCCGGCCGGAGACCGAGCGACGATGGCGCCGCAGCAGCTGGATCAGATCAAGCAGGCGTTGCGAGCGCGACATCTGCCTGCGTCACATTGGTAACTCCTGCGGGGCGAAGCGCCTCACCCCCAGCGCCGACATGTCGGACCAGGCCTTGGCCAGCGAGCCATTGAGATCAATGGCGCGGCAGGCCTCCTCGACAACAAAGGTCTCCAGCCCGCTCCGGGCAGCATCCTGCGCCGTCCAGTTGACGCAGAAATCCGTCGCGAGCCCGACAATGGCGACTCGCGAGACGCCGCGCTCCTTGAGATAGCCCCCCAATCCTGTGGGTGTCACACGGTCGGCCTCGAAGAAGCCGGAGTAGCTGTCGATCCCGGATCGATAGCCCTTGCGGATGATGGCTTGGGCATGCGGCAGGTCGAGGCCTGGATGAAACTCCGCGCCTCGCGTGCCCTGGACACAGTGATCAGGCCAAAGCACCTGCTCGCCATAGGCCATCGCCACACTCTCAAAATGCTTCCTGCCAGGATGGTGCGAGGCAAAGGAGGAGTGCCCCGCCGGATGCCAGTCCTGGGTCAGGACCACCGTTTCAAAGCGGAGACCGAGCGCGTTGACCAGAGGGATGATCTCGTCTCCGCCAGTAACGGCGAGACGGCCGCCCGGGCAGAAATCGTTCTGCACATCGACGACAATCAGCGCTGTCATGCTGCCCTCTCCGCCTCTCAGCGCAATTCGACGCTGACCACTCCCGGCGCCGCCCGTACCGCGTTGGCAATCTGCTGGTTGACCGGGTAGCGGCCCGGCAACTCGATCTCGACCTCCTGCGCGCCGTCATCGAGGATCATGATCACCGCAACCTTGCCCTCGGCGCGGGCGCCTTCGCGCGGGCGAATGCGCTCCGCAATGCTGCCCAGTGCCCTGTCGTCGCGCAAGTAGACCAGCAGATCCTGTTTCTGGCGAGCGGCCAGATCATCGAGCACCTCGACATCCTCGATGCGTGGTCGCACATCCTCGCCATCGAGTACCGCGCTGAGGCGCAACACCAGCGCCCGGCCCGGCTCCAGCAGATCGCGGTAACGCTGCAGTCCTTCCGAGAACAGGATCGCCTCGAACTGCCCGCTGGGGTCTGACAGGTTGACGATGCCCATCTTGTTGCCGGATTTGGTGCGCCGCTCCGACTTGTCGATGACCGAGACCGCAACTTTGGCGACGGAGGTTCCGTTTGCCCTGACCGTCTTGGCAAAATCGGCAAAGCGCTGAACGCGCAGCCGCTTCAACACATGTTCGTAATCGTCGAGCGGATGCCCCGACAGGAAGAAGCCGACAGCGTCATGTTCGCGCCGCAGCCGCTCTGCCGGCGCCCACGGCTCGGTCGGCGGGATGCGAAAGGCTTCCGCGACGGAGCCCCCACCAAAGAGCTCGGACTGGCCACCGGCAGCCGCCTCGCGCGTGCGGTTGGAGAGCGCCAGCATGCCGTCGATCGCCGCCATGGCACGTGCACGGTCCTTCTCCAGCGGATCGAGCGCACCAGCGGCGATCAGGGCCTCGATCGTGCGGCGATTGACGAGCTTGGTGTCGATGCGGCGCGCAAAATCGGCGAGATCGCGGAACGGCCCGTCCGAATTACGCGCCACGACGACGGATTCGACCGCCGTGCGCCCCACCCCCTTGATCGCGCCGAGCGCGTAGCGGATCGCGCCATCGGCCACGTCGAACTCGACGCCCGAGCGGTTGATCGACGGCGGCTCGACCGTGATGCCGAGGCGCTCGGCATCGCGCCGGAATTCCGAGAGCTTGTCGGTGTTGCCCATGTCGAGCGTCATCGACGCGGCGAGGAACTCGACTGGGAAGTTCGCCTTGAGATAGGCGGTCTGGAACGCGACGACGGCATAGGCGGCGGCATGGCTCTTGTTGAAGCCGTAGTCGGCGAATTTCGCGAGCAGGTCGAAGATCTCGGAGGCGATGCTCTTCGTCATGCCGCCTTCGACGGCGCCCTTCACGAAGCGGTCGCGCTGAGCGTCCATCTCCGCCTTGATCTTCTTACCCATGGCGCGACGCAGCAGATCGGCCTCACCGAGCGAATAGCCCGAGAGCGCCTGAGCCACCTGCATCACCTGTTCCTGGTAGACGATGATGCCATGCGTTTCGGCCAGGATCGGTTCCAGCTTCGGATGGAGATAGGTGGGATCCTCCAAGCCGAGCTTGCGGCGGCAATAGGTCGGGATGTTGTCCATCGGACCCGGCCGGTAGAGGGCGACGAGCGCGATCAGGTCCTCGATCCGGTCGGCCTTCATCTCGACCAGGGCCTTGCGCATGCCCGCCGATTCAACCTGGAACACGCCGACCGTCTCGCCGCGCGCCAGCATCTCGTAACTCTTCGGATCGTCGAAAGGCAGCTTGGCGAGGTCGATCTGGATGTCGCGCTGGGCAATCAGCGTGACGGCGGTCGTCAGCGTCGTCAGCGTCTTGAGGCCGAGGAAGTCGAACTTCACCAGGCCGGCCTGCTCGACCCATTTCATGTTGAACTGGGTCACGCGCATACCGGTACGCGGATCGACCGAGAGCGCGACGAGTTGCTCGAGCGGTCGATCGCCGATCACCACGCCTGCGGCGTGGGTCGAAGCGTGGCGGTGAAGCCCTTCCAGTTTCTGGGCAATTTCGAGCAGGCGGGCCACAACCGGCTCTTCGTCCGCAGCCGCCTGCAGCTTCGGCTCGCCAGCGATCGCCTCCGGCAGCGAGATCGGCTTCGCCGGGTTCTGCGGCACCAGCTTGGTCAGCTTGTCGACCTGGCCATAGGGCATTTCCAGCACGCGGCCGACGTCGCGCAGCACACCACGCGCCAGCAGCGTGCCGAAGGTGATGATCTGCGCAACGCGCTCCTCACCATAGCGCCGCTTGACGTAGTCGATCACCTCTTCGCGTCGGTTCTGGCAGAAGTCGATGTCGAAGTCCGGCATCGAGACGCGGTCGGGATTGAGGAAGCGCTCGAAAAGCAGGCCGAAGCGGAGCGGATCGACGTCCGTGATGGTCAGCGCATAGGCAACGAGCGAACCCGCGCCGGAGCCGCGTCCCGGCCCGACCGGGATGCCCTGGTCCTTCGCCCATTTGATGAAGTCCGAGACGATGAGAAAGTAGCCCGGGAACTTCATGCGGTTGATGATCGAAAGCTCGAAATCAAGCCGCGACTCGTATTCACCGACAGTATAGCCCGAAGCCGGGCCGTGCTTGGACAGCCGAGCCGCCAGACCGGCGCGCGCCTGGACCTCGAGCTCCTCTGCCTCGTCGCGCCCCTCCTCGCCGAAACGCGGCAGGATCGGCTTGCGTGTCGTGACGCGCCAGGTGCAGCGCATCGCGATCTCGACGGTCGCGGCCAGCGCCTCCGGCAGATCGGCGAAGCGGCGCTTCATCTCGGACCGGGTGACGAAGAAATGCCCTGGCGTCACGCGCCGGCGCTCGCCGTCGGAGACCAGCCGCCCTTCGGCTACCGCAAGCAGCGCATCATGCGCCTCGAAATCCCCGGCCTTGGCAAAGAAGGGCTCGTTGGTCGCGACGATGGCGAGTTCGGAATCATAGGCGAGCCTGAGCAGATGCGCCTCGACGGCAGCCTCGCCATCACGGCCATGGCGCTGGATCTCGACATAGAGCCTGTCGCCGAAGATTTCGGCGAGCTTTGCCAGGCGAGCGCCAGCCTGGGCTACCTGCCCGGCACGCAGCGCACTGTCGATCGGGCCGCCCGGCCCGCCGGTCAACGCGATCACGCCGTCATGATGTGCCGTCAGTTTCTCGAGCGACGAAATCGGCTGCCCGGCGCCGCCGCTTGCGAGACACGCTTCGGTGACGAGTTTCATCAGATTGCCGTAGCCCGCCTCGGACATGGCAAGCAGCACGATGTGCGGCACGGCCTGCGCCTGAACGGGCCGGCGGCCGCTATCCACCTCGTCGGCGAAATCGACCGAGAGCTGGACGCCCACGATGGGCTGGATGCCGCCACCAGCGAGCTTCTCGGAGAATTCGAGTGCGCCGAAAAGATTGTTGCTGTCGGTCAGGGCCAAAGCGGGCTGGCCGTCCGCAGTGGCTAGCTTGGCCAGCGTGCTGACCGTCATGGCCCCTTCGAGCAGGGAATAGCTCGAATGAACGTGGAGATGGACGAAACCCACCTCGGACAGAATGCGGGACCGGCCCTGCTCACGACTCATCGGGTCACCTCGTCCGCCCTTATGGAGCGGGCCGACCGGTCCAGTCGAGAGGCTTTCCGCCCGGCTGTGGAT
>NZ_JBFTRC010000154.1:0-16719 GCF_056399325.1 Allobosea sp. 01N443 | reverse complement strand
GCGTCCGGTTTCAGGTTCCCGTCCGCCAGCGTGGTGAAATAGAGCGGGATCATGCCGACACCATGGCTGTCATGGCCGCTCAGATTGGCGAGCACGAGATGGTGTGCCGTCTCCTGTGCCTGCGCCTCCGTCCAGCCGGCCCTTGTGACCATCTCGCGGACGAGGGCATGGAGCGATTCCGGGCGGTGCAGGCGATAGGTCATGTGTGTTCGAGCCGCTTCTGGTGAGAGTGTCACAGTGCATGCCGCGGCCCGTCATGCAATGTGCGCAATGAAATGGCGCCGTTGCGCCGCAACACCTCGACGTTGCGCTTACCGATCCTTATGTAGAACATGCAATCCTGTTTCATCGGGCCTTGAACCCGATCGAGGAGGGACGAGGATGTTTTCAATTCCGGGCCTGAAGGTGGTGTCGCTGACCGACGCCGCTGCGACGCGTATCCGCGAGATCATGGCGCAATCGGCGCTCGACAATCCGGACGCGCCGGCGCTCGGCCTTCGTGTCGGCGTCAAGAAGGGCGGCTGCGCGGGGATGGAGTACACCTTCGAGGTCGCCCGTGAGGCGCATAAGGGCGACGAGGTCGTCACCGAGAAGGATGCGACCGTGGTCGTCGATGGCAAGGCTGTGCTCTTTCTGCTCGGCACCGAGCTGGATTTCAGGAGCGACCGCTTCTCCTCGACCTTCGTCTTCAACAACCCGAACCAGGTTTCCGCCTGTGGCTGCGGCGAATCGGTCGAGATCAAGCCCCACGCCGAAACGGCGCTTACCGGCTCCTGATCCCCGGATAGCGCGAGTCAGGCCACGCGGCTTGTCGTGTCCAGCGCCTCTTCGGTGATCGTGCGGTTGCGGCCGTCACGCTTGGCCTGCATCAAGGCCTGATCGGCGCGATCGACCAGTGAACCGGCCGTGTCGCCTCGACGATAGACCGAGACTCCCAGCGAGATGGTGATCCGACCGAGGTTTTCGTTGGTCGAGCGCTTGATCAACTCGCGGGTGAGAAGCGCCTGGCGCACCGTCTCGGCACCGAATTTGCCGGCGACGATATCGGCTTCCGGCAGGATGATCGCAAATTCCTCGCCGCCGAAGCGCGAGATCACCGCCTTCTCCTTGAATTTGTCCTTCATGGTGCGGGCGACGAGGCGCAGCACCTGATCGCCGGTCAGATGGCCATGTGCGTCGTTGAAGGTCTTGAAGAAGTCGATATCGGCCATGACCAGCGCAAAGGGCTCGCGCTGCAGCGTCGCCTGGTCGATCGATTTCTGCAGCATCTCCTCGAAGTGGCGGCGATTGGCGAGGCCGGTCAGAGGATCGGTCAGCGCCTCGGCCCGCGTCGTTTCCAGCGCCTCGCGAAGATGGCGGATCTCGTTGGAGCTGTCCTTCAATTGCGACTCGAGCTGGGTCTTGCGCACCACCTCTTCGCGGGTCGACATGACCAGCGCTTCGACCCATTCGCGCAAGCGCTGCCGGTCGGTCATGGGCGGGACTTCGTCCGACATCGCGCTGAGGCGGCCGTGATAGCGCTCGCTCGAATCCAGCGCGCGATCGACCAGCGACATCAGGCTGTCGATCTCGCCGAGAACCTGCAGGCTGGTGCGTTCGGCCTGGCGCGCGAGCCGTTCGGTGCTGATGAAGCGGTCATAGAGGCTGTCGATATCGGCAGCGCCGACCTGACCCTCGCTACCGGTGATGATCGCGTTCATCACCATGCTGAGTGCGGGCATCTCGCCGCTCAGATGTGCGTACCAGACCTCGAAGGCGCGGGGATAGCCGGGAGAGCCATGTTGGCGCATGGCCGCAACGACACGGTCGGGCAGGTCGGACGTGTACTGGGAGGACTGCGTCTGTTCGCTCATCGTCATCGCCCGACCGGAGCCGATCCCGCTGGCCACACCGGCCATCTCGGGCTCGATTGTGAATCGAAGCGGGACATTCTGTCCGTCATGACGGCGGCAATCGCGCCCCGCAGGGTGGCTGCGGGAAGCCCTAGCCACTCACTAAGATTGGAGGAACGGTGTTAAGATACCGTTGATGCTGCGGTGTCAGCCGACCTTGACGGGCCGCAGCAGGAAGGCCGGGACGTGATCGCCCAGGCCCTTGACCTTGGGTTCGCGATCGTCCTCGTCCCGACGCCGATCATGTGGGCGCGAGTGCGCTGGCGCAGGCTGCTCGCTGGCATGGCGAATGCGGGTCTTGGTCGGCCGGTCCTCGCCACGGCGGCGGGTGTCCTGAGGGGCACGATCGGCGACTTCCACGACCGCTGCCTCTTCCGACGGTGCGGCTTCCTCGCGTGGGGTCCGCAGGGGACGCCCGCGACCGCCACGCGGCGAACGCTTGTCGTCGCGGCGGCTGCGACGCTCGTCGCGCGGTTCACCGGGAGGCAGGTCGTTGAGGCCGGGGCCTTCCCAGGCAATCGGCTGGCCGGTGAGCTTCTCGACGGCGGCGACAAGCTTGTCGTCGTGACGGGTGACGATCGTGAAGGCTGCGCCGAGGCGGCCGGCCCGRCCGGTGCGGCCGATGCGGTGGACATAGTCCTCGGCATGGGTCGGAACGTCGAAATTGAAGACGTGGCTGACGGCCGGGATGTCAAGCCCTCGGGCGGCGACGTCGCTCGCCACCAGGATCGGATTCTCGCCGGTACGGAAGGATTCCAGTGCGGCCATGCGGGCATACTGGTCCATGTCGCCATGCAGCGCGACGGCAGGGAAACCATGTTTCAGCAGGGACTTATGGAGCGTCGCGACATCGCGCTTGCGGTTACAGAAGACAATCGCGTTCTGCAGGTCCTTGGCGTCGCGGATCAGCTTGCGCAGCGTGTSGCGCTTCTCATAGTCCTGCGAATTGGAGGCGATCAGGCGCTGCGTGATGGTCGTGGCTGCCGTCGCGGGACGCGAAGCCTCGATGCGCACCGGATTATGCAGGAACTGCTCGCTGATCCGAGTGATTTCCGGCGGCATCGTCGCCGTGAAGAACAGGGTCTGCCTCGTGAAAGGCACAAGCTTGCAGACGCGCTCGATGTCGGGGATGAAGCCCATGTCGAGCATGCGATCCGCTTCGTCGATGACTAGCAATTCGACGCCGGTCAGCAGCAACTTGCCGCGCTCCACGTGATCGAGCAGGCGCCCAGGCGTCGCGATCAGTACGTCAACGCCGCGGGTGATCTTGGCGTCCTGATCGCCGAAGGAGACGCCGCCGATCAGCAGCGCGACCGAGAGCTTCTGGTTGACGCCGTAACGCGAGAAATTCTCCTCGACCTGCGCGGCAAGCTCGCGGGTCGGTTCCAGGATCAGCGTGCGGGGCATCCGCGCCCTGGCCCGGCCATTCTCCAGAATGGTGAGCATCGGCAAGGTGAAGGCGGCGGTCTTGCCCGTGCCCGTCTGCGCAATGCCGAGCACATCGCGGCGCGCGAGCACATGGGGAATGGCCTGAGCCTGGATGGGGGTAGGCGTGGAATAGCCTGCGGATGTGACCGCCGTCAGAACTTTATCGCTGAGGCCGAGTTCGGCAAAAGACATCGAGAGTTGCGCTTCTTCAGGGTCGGTGACACGTGGCGGGACGACCTATCAACCGCGACGGTGGCGCGACTTCTCTTTCCTGCGCGCCTTCGGACCCCTGTCCAATGCAGAAATAACGCGGGAAAGTCAACAAACTAGGCAAGAACGGAAGGTATGATTGCCATGAACGAGCCGCTTGTGCTGATTCCAGGGTTGAGCTGCACCGCGGCGCTCTATGGACCGCAATGGCCGGCGCTTGCCCCAGGGCGGCCGGTCCTCGTCGCCGATCATGCCCGCGACGATAGCCTGGCCGCCATCACAGCTCGGCTGCTGGAGGCGGCCCCGGAGCGGTTTGCGCTCTGCGGTCTGTCGATGGGTGGCTATATCGCCTTGGACATCATGCGCCGGGCGCCGGAGCGCGTGACGCGGCTGGCGCTGCTCGACACCAGCGCGAAGCCGGCGACGCCGGAAACCAACGCGCCGCGTGAGCAGATGATTGCTCTCGCCGAGAAAGGGGCCTTCGACAATGTCACGACTTTGCTCTGGCAAAAGCTCGTGGCGCCGGAACGCCTGACCGACGAGGTACTGCGCCTCGATGTGCGGAAAATGGCAGAAGATATTGGTGCAAAAGGGTTTGTTCGCCAGCAAAGAGCGATCATGGGGCGGCCGGACTCTCGGCCGGGCCTTGCTGCCATCTCGGTGCCGACAATGATTCTGGTTGGCGCGGAGGACCAGATCACGCCTGTCGCGGAAGCCCGAGAGATCGCCGATGGAATCGGGGGCAATGCGCGGCTGCGCACCATTCCCGATTGCGGCCATCTCTCGACACTGGAAGCGCCACAGGCGGTTACAGAAGCGCTGCTGAGCTGGCTGGGCTGACGCTCAGCGCGGAGCGGAGCAGGGGTCGAGCCTTGTTTCGTTTGCGCTCTTGCGGATCGATCCGGTGACGAGCGGATCGATCATCTGGCCCTTGGAGGCTGCGGATGCGACCTGGCTCAGGCGCTCTGTGTCGAGATGCTGCGCCGTCTGGGTGGAAACGAAATTGACGGCGATGACCGAAAGGAAGGCGATCGCCGCGCCAGCCTTGGCAACATCCGCGACCATGCTGCCGCGCTCGTTTTTCAAGAAGAGTTTGATGACCCGCATGGGGCGCTCCGCATCGTTGGGGCGCAATGCCGCCCCTTGATGAGCATTTTGCGCGCGCGCCAGTAAAAGCTTGGTTAGCGAATGCTTGCCGGGGTCGTCAGAATGCCATTCAAGCGTGTCCTGTTTGCTCGAAAGAGTGTCTGCAGCGCCCGCAGCACGGCCATCACGGCCGGACGCTGGCGGGGGACCTCGTGCGAGACGAGAAAGATCTCGTCGGCAGTTTCGTCCGGTGGCGGCGCGAGGCGGATCAGCGCGTCGTCGAAATCGGCCATGAAGCACGGCGCCATCGAAACGGCGCCCGCCGAGCGAATGCTCTCATAGCGCGCGGCTGAATCTCCGACGCGGGCCGCGATCGGGCGCCCATTGGCCCAGTTCAGGATGTGCTCCTCGATACGGGAGGAGACGTCACGGCTGACCGAAATGATGGGCGCCGTCAGAGGATCGACATCGCGGCGCGCATAGAGCGCCTGCACCAGTCGACCGATCTTCTGGCTGAAATAGCCGCTCTCCTGCGGGGGGCGGCGCATCCGGATTGCAATATCGGCATCCCCGCGAGCCAGGTCGAGCCGGTCTCGCGTGCTGATGATGCCGATCTCGACGCCGCCCGCCTGGGCCGAAATCGTCGTCGCATGCATGGTCAGGAACAGGCTGATCGAGGTCGTCGCCGTCACCCGGACAGGCGCATCATCGGCGGAGCGTGCCGCACGCGTCCGGTTGCTGAAGCGCTCCACCGCATTGGCGATGTCACTGGCATCGCCGGCGAGAGTTGCGCCGATCTCGGTGAGAACGAGCCGGTTCGCCATGCGCCTGAACAGCGGCAGGCCGAGCTCTGCCTCGAGACTCTTGAGGCGACGGGCTACCGTTGCCTCGCTCAGCCCGAGCGCGACCGCTGCCACGGCCAGCGTCCCACCGACCGCGACGGAGTGGAAGATCGCGATGTCGTCCCAGTTGGGTGAAACCAGCGCGTGGCGTCGAGGTGGAGAGGAAGCAGGCTGCCCCATGCGATCATCGGCCATGGCTGAGCATGGGGGCCTGTTCTGGCATCGGTATCATCATGCGGCGTGTTCGGGGGCGGGCGATTGCGGTTGGGCATGTCGGCAAGATGCCGCCGGGACACCTGGCTGACAGCCCGCCGACTTTGACGGTCTCACCGACAAAAATGCGAGGGTAGCGCGTGCCCGAATATCCTGGCCGCGCCCCCGGCCTCACAGGTCGATCAGTTCGCCGGCGAAGGCCGCGCGTTCCTGGATGAAGGTGAAGCGGGCTTCCGGCTTGTTGCCCATCAGCCGCTCGACGGTGTCGGAGGTCTCGTCCCGCGCCTCATGCTCGACCATGACCTTGAGCAGGATGCGCTTGGCCGGGTCCATCGTGGTTTCCTTGAGCTGCGCCGGCATCATCTCGCCCAGACCTTTGAATCGGCTGATCTCCGGCTTCTTGCCCTTGAACACGGTCGCGATCAGCTCGTCCTTATGGGCGTCGTTGCGGGCATAGACGCTCTTGCCGCCATGCTGGAGCCGATAGAGCGGCGGCACGGCAAGGTAGAGATGGCCCTTCTCGATCAGGCGCGGCGTCTGGCGCCAGAAGAAGGTGACGAGCAGCGAAGCGATATGGGCGCCGTCGACATCGGCGTCCGTCATCACGATGACCTTCTCGTAGCGCAGGTCATCCTCGCGGAACTGGCTGCCGATGCCGCAGCCAAGTGCCAGGATCAGGTCGGCAAGCTGCTGGTTCTGGTTCAGCTTCTCGCGGGTCGCGTTGGCAACGTTGAGGATCTTGCCGCGCAGCGGCAGGATCGCCTGTGTCGCGCGGTTGCGCGCCTGTTTGGCTGACCCGCCGGCGGAATCGCCCTCGACGATGAACAGTTCGGAGCCTGCAGCGCCCGCGCTGCTGCAATCGGCTAGCTTTCCGGGTAGCCGAAGCTTGCGCGTCGCGGTCTTGCGCGAAACTTCCTTCTCGAGCCGGCGGCGCTGGCGTTCCTCGGCCCGGTCGACCGACCAGTCGAGCAGCTTCAGTGCCTGCTGCGGCGCGGCGGCGAGCCAGTGATCGAAAGCATCGCGCACTGCGTTCTCGACGATGCGCGCGGCCTCCAGAGTCGCAAGCTTGTCCTTGGTCTGGCCCTGGAACTCAGGCTCGCGGATGAAGACCGACAGCATTGCGGCACAGGTCGCCATGACGTCGTCGGAGGTCACTTGCGCCATGCGCTTCGACTGGCCGATACGCTCGGCATGGTCACGCAGGCCGCGCAGCAGCGCGACGCGCAAGCCCTGCTCATGCGTGCCGCCTTCGGGCGTCGGAATGGTGTTGCAGTAGGACGAGCTGAAGCCGTCTTCGCCGGTCGCCAGCCACGCCACGGCCCATTCCAGCGAGCCGTGGCCGCCATCCCGTGTGATCTTGCCGGAGAAGATCGGCTCGGCGACCAGATCCTTGCCCTCGATCTCGCGGCCGAGATAGTCGCGCAGGCCTCCGGGAAAGCGGAAGACGGCCTCCGCCGCGACGTCACCCTCCGGCTTCAGCAGCGCCGGAGCGCAGCGCCAGCGGATCTCCACGCCACCGAAAAGATAGGCCTTCGAGCGTGCCATCCGGAACAGGCGGGCAGGGGAGAAATGGGCCCCCTCGCCAAAGATCTGCGCGTCGGGATGAAAACGCACCTTCGTGCCGCGCCGGTTGGCGACGCGTCCGACGGTTTCCAACGGCCCCTGCGGGGCCCCGCGCGAAAAGACCTGACGATAAAGCATCTGGCCGCGCGCGACTTCGACCTCGAGCCGGTCGGACAGGGCATTGACGACGGAAACGCCGACGCCATGCAGGCCGCCCGAGGTCTCATAGGCCTTGGAGTCGAATTTTCCGCCGGCATGCAGCGTTGTCATGATGACTTCGAGCGCCGACTTGTCCGGGAATTTCGGATGCGGATCGATCGGGATCCCGCGCCCGTTGTCGGTGACGGCCAGCGAACCGTCCTCGAAGAATTCGACGTCGATGAAGGTTGCGTGGCCGGCGACCGCCTCGTCCATCGCGTTGTCGATCACCTCGGCGAAGAGATGATGCAGCGCGCGTTCGTCGGTGCMGCCGATATACATGCCTGGCCGTCGGCGCACCGGCTCGAGCCCCTCGAGGACTTCGATGGCGGACGCGGTATAGCCGGCCTCGGACAAGGTGCCGTTGCGCGGGACGGAAGGTGAGGCCGATTGCTGCGAAGGCTTGCTCGGGGCGGCCGCATCACGCTTGACCGGCGATGGCTCGGGCGCCCGCTGCGGCTGCTCGCCGCTGCCCTCACCGAAAAGATCGCCATTCTCCGTCATTTCGTTCGCCGATCACCTGATTCGCAGCGCTGATAGAATAGCGCATCCGGGACGTCGCCAGGGCCGGCACTCAAGCCAGCCGCAACGATTGTTCCCCAGACATATAACGAACATCRCYCCGAACAAGCAGGAGAATCGTCGCTCCACCCCTTGCTGTGCACCGAACCCTCAGCCGAGCGAGCGTCGCAGCGGTGTCACGCGAGCATGCCATACGGTGTCGCGGCGGATGGTTCATGTCGCATTAACCCGGCGCGAACGAGAGTGGTGGGGTCGAGATTCGCCAGCTTGCGAATGGCTCTGCAGCTGTCGGAAACTTGGGAAATTGGGAGGCTGTCGTGGTCGCGCGTTCGTCGGTTCCAGGGATGAAGATGGCCGGGCTCGAGCGCACCGCGCGCCTTGCCGGTGAATCCTTTGGTTACGAGGATATGGCGCTGCTGACCGGYTCCCGCTCGATCGATGCCGGCCAGGGCCGCAAATTGTGGTGGCTCGCAGCCTCGGTTGCGCTGATCGGCGTCGTGGCGCTCGCCTTGCGCTGAGGCGGACGCCAACCGACAGGCTTAAACGCGGGCGGAGTGCAGCGTCGGTCGCCTGTCAGTCCCGACGATCGGCGATCAGCCGGTCGTAGAAGGCGAGATGCCTCCGCGCCGCCTCATCCCATGAGGCGGAAAGATCGACACCAATCGCGTCCGCCCTGTGAAGCTGGGCGGCGATGATGGCGTCGGCGAATTCTTCAGGTGCCGCATCGACCGGGCAAAGCACTGTCGCTGGACTATCGATCTTGGTCTTCAGGGAGGGCGACAGGTCGAACTCGTCCCGACGCTCGGCTTCGGTCGAGACCAGCGGGATCGCGAGCTGGCTGACGGCTTGGAAGCTGCCGCGGCGCGTGCTGATGCCGTCGGTGAAAGGCAGCAGGAAGACATCAGCCGCCGAAAGCGTTGCCATCAACTCGCCCTCGTCGTCGATGCGGCCGCGAAAGTCGAGCCAGTCGATGATGCCGAGCTCGCGCGCGAGGGCAAAGAAGGCCTCGCGATCCCTGGGCTTGTCCCAAAGGAAGTCACCACAGACTAGGAGCCGCGCCTTGATGCCACGCTCGTGCAGCGCCTTGACGACGCGCAGCAGCATGTCCGGGCGCTTGCTCGCATAGAGCACGCCGAAATAGCCGATGACGATGTCGGCTCGCATCGTGCCGCTGCCCAGTGCTTTCGTCCGCTCCTCGACGACACGTTCCGGATCGATCTGGGCCGGCATGATGTTCGGGCCGATCGGGATGACCGGGGCAGCGAGCTTCCTCCTTGGCCCGACCAGCGGGGTCTTGAGAAAGCTCTCGCGCTGCTGTTGCGAAACGAAGATGAAGCCGTCGGTCGCGAGGATGTCGGGGATGATCGAGAGGTAGCGCAGCCGGTTGAGCGAGGCCCACTCGTGCAAGGTCGCGACGGTATCCCCCTTGCGCGTCCAGAGCCGCGCCAGCATCAGCGCCGAACCTGGCAGGATCGCGTTCCCCCAGCCTTCGACAGGAAGCTGAAAATGTGCAATCCGGTCCTCGCGCAGAGCCCCGGCGATGGCACGGACGAAGGCTGCGGGCTGGTCGGGCTCTATCGTGTGAAGGGTGGCAAAACCGGGACGCTGCGCGTTGATGGCGTTGGCAAGTCGGCGCGCATAGTCCATCACCGCGCAGGTGACGGGTTTGGCCGAGCCGAAGATGATCACGGAGGGCGTGGGAGAGAGACGGGAGCCAGGCATACGCGTCCTGAATTCGAGCACTTGACCGGCGTTAACTTATCCTGGGCGGCGCGCTGCGTGGGCTGAACCTCAGATCAGTGAACCGAAGCTCGCCACAAGATTGCAGCGTCGTATCGGAACCTTGGCAACTTCCTCGAGCCAGCAGGAATAGCCGAATGTCAGTCGGCTCAGCTCCTGAGCAAGCTTGCCCCGGTGATCTCCAGTTTCGCGCAGAGAGTACAGGGTGTCGTAGCCAGCAGCCTTCAGTTCGGCCCATGCTCCCTCGCCCGCGGTGCTATCGTTGCTCTCGAATGCAACGATCGGGCGATGAGATGAGAAGGTTTGCCGTAGGCCCGCAAATACATCTGCCTCGAACCCCTCGACGTCGCATTTGACAAACCCGACCCGCTTCGCACCCGATGCAATTGCCGGCTCTCGTTGAGCTAGGAATGCGTCGCCCCGGCGGACTGGCAGCACAAGGTCTCCCTGCCCAGACGCGAAGCTGCCGCTCCCATCGTTTCCCTGCTCAAGCAAGGAAAACCTCAACTCGGCATCTGCTTGGCCGAGGCCGACTTCATGAACGCGAATGTTGCCCGTTTGCGAAAGCACGACGTTCGTCTTCAACAGCGAGGCGATAGGAGGATTGGGTTCGAACGATATCACTTCCTCGAACGAATCTGCGAAGTTTATGGAATGATTTCCTATATTCGCGCCGATATCCAGGAAGATGCATGAGCCGAGGTTCCTCTCTTTGAAGAGGGCTTTGAGGAACGCGATCTCGCGACGTTCATACACCCCATTTCCAATGATCGAGATGCCGAGATAGTCCGTTGGGATCACCGCAATCCGAGGATGGGGCGGAAGGTGTTTTCTGCTGCTTGGGACGAGCTTCTTGATCAGAAGGTCATGCGCGCGCTGAACGGCATATGTCAGACGCCCTTCCTTGATCGGCAGCATCGCCGCAATCTCCCCTAACGGCATGGATCGCGACGCATAGCCCCAATCCTCTACCGAACGCTTAATGGGCCCGTGCATCGCTGTCCCCGGCCGCACCTACGCTCGGACATCGTGAGTTATGCACGGTGCATTTGACGTGGATAGGAATACTGACCCATATCGTTCTCGTTATGTTCGATATGGAGATATTCGATGCCATCCTACGCCCTGTTCGACGACGCTGTGGTTGCCCGCACCGCCGCAGCGAGTTCCGGCTGGACTACATTCACCGACCTCCAATCCGTATTCGACTACGCCCGCAATCAGGGGAGGCCTCTCTTCTTTCAGCCCGGTGTTTATGACTCGGGCACCGTCACGGTCCTGCCGACGAATGGCGGCGGCAAGCCGTTGCAGGTTCGCGCCATGCCCAGCTCGGTCGTCCTGCGTTTCACAGGAGCGAATACATTCCTTCGGATCGAAGGGCAGAACCAGGTTCGCTTCGAGGGGATTTTCTTCGACGGCCAGAACCGGGCCTTGACAGACTATGTCTCTCAGCGCCCGGCCTTCATCGCAATCGCCGGCAATGCCCAGGACGTCCTGTTCGATAACTGTCAGATCATGAACTCGCCTGGCATTGGAGCCTATATCGCGAGTTCGTCCGGCGCGGTCTTCCGGTCCTGCTATTTCGGCAACCATTCCGTCGGGATCTGGAGCGAGAACGCCCAGATCAAGGCGCTGAACAACACCATTACCGGCATGTTGAACAATGGTATCGCGGTCTGGCGTGACGCGATCACCGGCGACAGCTCGACGATTACGGGCAACTTCATAAACGGCGTCGATACGGTTGGCGGCGGGACTGGGCAAAACGGCAATGGCGTCAGCGTCTTCCGGGCCGTTGGCGTTTCGATCACCGATAACAAGATCTTCAGCGTCAAATTCTCCGCCATCCGCTGCAATGGCGGGGGGCTGCACAACGTCAGCAACAACAATATCTACAACACGCGCGAAGCGGCGATCTTCATCGAGGCGCCGGGTGCCGGAATTGATCTCACGGGTTGCATCGTTTCCAACAACAGCCTCGACACGGTCGGTAGCGGCATTCTCGTCGCCAACTCCGGCCAGTTCTCCGACGGCGTTTCACGCAGCGTCATCGTGGAAGGCAACCGCATCTCCAACGTCACCGACAATCCGATTCCCGATCCCGGCTACTATCCGCCTTCAACGATCGGAAACGGCATCGTCGTCGAGCAGGACTGCGTGGTTTCCGGCAACCTGATTGACGGAGCTGCGCGGGTAGGCATCCAGGCAGGCATCAATACGGCTGCACGCGCGCTGGTGGTTTCCGGGAATTTGGTGCGTAACGCGGCTATCGGTATTGGCGTCTCGAACGAAGCTGTGACGAACAGCGGACGGTCCGTCGTTGTCTCTGGAAACATCGTCAACGGTGCCAGCCTCGGTGGCATCGTGCCGACCGTCTTTACCGGCACCTCCATGAATCGCGTGGGAACGGCCGATTACGGCAATGATCTCGCAACGGCCGTCGGCAGCGTCACCTTCGGGCATAATCGCTACGTCTGAGGGCCCTGTCAGAAAAAAAGCCGGGGCGTTGCCGCCCCGGCGTTTCAGGTGGACCGCGATCTGYCGCGGTCGGGAGGATAGCGGCTGCGCCGGGACGTTCCCGGCGCAGAGCTCTCAGTAGGAGTAGTACATCGCGAACTCGACCGGGTGCGGCGTCATTTCGAAACGCGCCACATCCTGCATCTTGAGCTCGATATAGCTCTCAATGAAGTCGTCGTTGAAGACGCCGCCGGCCTTGAGGAAGGCGTTGTCCTTCTTCAGCGCCTCGAGCGCCTCGCGCAGTGAGCCGCAGACGGTCGGGATCTTCTTCAGCTCGCGCGGCGGCAGGTCGTAGAGATCCTTGTCCATCGCCGGGCCGGGATCGATCTTGTTCACGATGCCGTCGAGGCCGGCCATCAGCAGCGCGGCGAAGGCGAGATAGGGGTTCGCCATCGGATCGGGGAAGCGAACCTCGACGCGCTTGGCCTTCGGCGAAGTCGTCCACGGAATACGGCAGGAGGCCGAACGGTTACGGGCCGAATAGGCCAGCAGCACCGGAGCCTCATAGCCGGGAACGAGACGCTTGTAGGAGTTCGTCGACGGGTTGGTGAAGGCGTTCAGCGCCTTGGCGTGCTTGATGATGCCGCCGATATACCAGAGGCACTCCTGCGACAGGTCGGCATATTTGTTGCCGGCCATGATCGGCTTGCCAGCCTTCCAGATCGACTGGTGGACGTGCATGCCCGAGCCGTTGTCGCCGTAGATCGGCTTCGGCATGAAGGTCGCGGTCTTGCCGTAGCTCTGCGCCACGTTATGGATCGCGTACTTGTAGACCTGCATGGTGTCGGCCATGTGGGTCAGCGTGTCGAACTTCAGGCCGAGCTCATGCTGGGCGGAGGCGACCTCGGGATCGCGGTTATAGGGCTCGCCGGTCGCGGGCTCGAGCACGTCGCAGGTGATCACCATCGTCGCTGCCGAGAAGAACGGGTCCATCACCGCCGTCGTCGGATCAGGCATCAGCAGCATGTCGGACTCGTTGATCGCCTTCCAGCCGGCAATCGACGAGCCGTCGAACATCGTGCCCTCGGCGAAGATGTCCTCATCGATCATGGTGATGTCGAAGGTGACGTGCTGCCACTTGCCGCGCGGGTCGGTGAAGCGGAAGTCGACATACTTGACGTCATTGTCCTTGATCGCCTTGAGGACGTCCTTGGCGCTCTTCATCTCAGCATTCCTCTTGAAAGCAGTTTCTCAACATTCATCGATCCGCGGGTATTCGCCCGGCGGACGCCGATTTCGCGGGTTCGGGAATGAAGCCCTCAGATCGCGTCCGCGCCGGTCTCTCCGGTGCGGATGCGGATCGCCCCCTCCACTGACGATACAAAAATCTTGCCATCGCCGATCCGGCCGGTCTGAGCGGCCTTCTTGATGGCTTCGATCGCGCTCTCGACCATCTCGTCGGCCAGCACGATCTCGATCTTCACCTTCGGCAGGAAGTCGACGACGTATTCGGCGCCGCGATAGAGCTCGGTATGGCCCTTCTGGCGGCCGAATCCCTTGGCTTCGAGCACGGTGATGCCCTGCAGCCCGACTTCCTGCAGTGCCTCCTTCACCTCATCCAGCTTGAAGGGCTTGATGATCGCTTCGATCTTCTTCATGCGCCGACCGGCCTCCCTTGCGCGTGGTTGGAAACGGATATTCGTCCGTTCCTCGATACCGCCTGCCGGTCCAATCGTCGATGCACTGAAAATCGGCCTTTCCCGATGGCTCGGAGGCCGGTTCAGCGTTCCGCCGTGGCAGACGAACACTCGCCGTATGTGCTCATAGCATCGGCGCGTGTGCCTCGCCATGAGGGAGCGTGGCAGGTATCGCCTCATGATGAGGCGATATTCCGCCCATAATTTATGCAGATGATCAATCGATAGCCAAACGAGATCCGCGCGCCCGATCTTGCTATGAGCGTCCGGCTTCCGGATGATCGCGCGATGAGCACAGCAGACGAGATCGCCCTTGCCCTGTTGACCCCAACCGAGATGGCGCGCGCCGACAGGGCTGCGATTGCGGCCGGAACGACGGGGCCCGTCCTGATGGAGCGAGCGGGCAGGGCGGTCGCCGATGCCGTCAGCCGGCGGGCCCGACCCGGACAGGCCATTCTGGTTCTCTGCGGTCCTGGCAACAATGGCGGGGACGGGTTCGTCGCAGCCCGTCTCCTTCGCGAGCGCGGTTTCGGGGTGACGCTTGCCCTGTCGGGTGACCGTGAAGCCTTGAAGGGCGATGCCCTTGCGATGGCGCAGGCCTGGACCGGTGAGGTCATGCCGATTTCCTCTGCCGCTCCCGAGCGGGCAGCCGTCGTGGTCGACGCCCTTTTCGGTGCTGGCCTCGATCGGCCGCTGGCCGGCGACGTCGCCGCCGTGGTGCAGCGTGTCAACGCCTCGGCAGCTGCGGTGATCGCCGTGGATGTCCCCAGCGGCCTTTCGGGGGAGACCGGACGCGCTGATGGAGCGGTCACAAGGGCCGAAGAGACGGTCACGTTCTTTCGCCTCAAGCCGGGGCATCTGCTTTATCCCGGGCGTGGATTATGCGGCGTGGTGACGCTTGCCGATATCGGCATCACGGCGGAGGTGGCATTTGGCAAGGGCGCCCTGGAGGCGCGAACTTTTCGCAACGAACCGCCGCTATGGCGCGCCGAGTGGCCGCACCACGCGGTCGATACCCATAAATACAAGCGCGGCGCGGTGCTCGTTCTGGCGGGCGGGCTTGCAGGGGTTGGCGCGCCCAGACTCGGGGCGCGTGCCGCGCTGCGCATTGGCGCCGGCCTGGTGACGATTGCGTGCCGGCCCGAAGCCCTTGCCGCGCATGCCGCCCGCGGCCCGGATGCGCTGATTCAGCGGGCAGCTGCCTCGGCAGCCGATATAGAAACTCTGCTGGCCGAGAAACGGCTCGGCGCAGTCCTCGCCGGCCCGGCACTCGGGCTTGACGAAACGGCTCGGGAAGCCGTCCTTGCCGCGCAGCGCTCGCGTGTTCCAGCGGTATTCGATGCGGACGCGCTCACCCTGCTGGCAGCGGAAACCACGTCCGTCCCGATCGGCTCGAGGATCAGGCCGAGCGGCGCAGCTTGCGTACTTACGCCGCACGAAGGGGAATTCGAGCGCCTCTTTGCCTCGTCTGCGGACGTGATGGCTGCTCCGTCTAGGCTCGAACGGGCGCGCCGCGCTTCGGCGGCCACCGGTGCGGTCGTCGTCCTGAAGGGGCCGGACAGCGTCATTGCCGAGCCCGGTGGAAGGGCCGCGATCAACATGACCGGCAGCCCGGACTTGGCGACGGCTGGGTCCGGTGATGTCCTTGCCGGCCTCATCGCGGGGCTGTTGGCCCAGGGCATGCCAGCCTTCCAGGCCGCCTGCGCCGCCGTCTGGCTCCATGGCAAGGCCGCGGAACGGTTTGGTCGTGGCTTGATCGCGGATGATCTGCCGGAAGCTGTCCTGCCCGTTCTCTCCGAGCTGCCTGCTCGTCGAGATGGGTAACGTCCATTAGCTGGCGAACAACTTTGGAGATCGCCGGCCCGCTGCTTTGCAGGCCGGGATGTCTGGTGGCCGATTAGCGGCTGGCATAGGTCACGGCCGGTGCCGCCGTGAGTTGTTCCTTCGTCATGCTGATGACGCCATGGTCCGGGTACATMATCGGACCACGCGGAACAGGCGCAGCCGCTGTCGGAGCCGTGGCCGGACCGCTCATGCTGCCGCTTCCTCCTGCGGGGGCAGGGGCAGGGGCCGGAGCGGGAACCACCATCGGCTCTTCGCTCCACGTCACCTGTTCGAAGGGGATCGCAACATCCTTCGATCCGATGCCAAGAAAGCCGCMGACGCCGACGGTCACCATCTCGACCTTGCCTGCCTTGTCGAACAGGACTTCCGTCACATCACCAACCTTCTTCTTGTCGGAGCCGTAGATATCGACACCGATCAGCTTGGACGCACGCCACTTCCCCTGGCCTGCGAGGTTGTTCTCTGGCGGCTTGGGGCGCTCCACGGCGGGGGGCGGAGCCGAAGGAGCTGCCCAGGGGGCGTTCGATGAGGGCGCACTGGTCTGCGAGATCGCGGTCGTCGCAAACATGACAGCTCCGACGGCCGTCAGCGCGATTGAATGCTTGAACATCGCCTCCTCCATTCAGGAACCGCAATTGCGGCTTGAGCGGAAAACGTCGGAATCCGGATTTGGTTCGCCAAAACCCTCCCTTTCGACGCGGGACATTGCCATGCGCTTGACGCATGGGCATGCCTGAAAGAGGGCGTCGGGACGGGGCCTGCAGGGCTGTTGCGCCTTGCTGCGCCCCGCGATCCTGTCATGCTTCTATCGTCGGATTGCTGCCGCCGGGCGAGCGTGTCCGTCGCGAGAGCGGACGGGAGTATGCCATGCCTGCAGCCGAGCCGAGGACGCCCCTGACCATCCATCTGAGCGCTGCCGAACTGACTGCGCTCGATCGCTATCTGCGGAAAATCCAGTCACGTCGATCGCGTGAAGAGGCTGTCGCCGAGATTGTGGCGCGCTGGGCGACGGGGCAGGGGCTGTTG
>NZ_JBFTRC010000153.1:0-21345 GCF_056399325.1 Allobosea sp. 01N443 | reverse complement strand
GCTGCCAAATGACAGATACCCCAGCTCCAAATGTAGATAGCGCCAAGCTCCGGGCCGCTGTGATCAACGCCTTTGTCGGCGCTCAGAGACCACCGGTCACAGAGATGCTTTGCCCTGAGTGCGAGGTCGTCTCGCCGTCTGGCGGCCCCAGTCAGGAGGTAGTCCTTCTGGATAAATGCTTGATCCGGTTCAAGTGGGAGGAGGTTCGTCTAACCAATTTCTCTACCGACGAAGCTTTCCTATCCGAGGCTGAATTAGCGCGATCTGCCTTCGAGGCGCTTAGCGAGCGAGGCATCGCATATTACGCGCCGGCCGCACTGTTGATCGCATTGGAGACCGGGCAGCCTGCAACCCCTCTGCTCGGCTTCCTGATAGATCAGCTAGACCCCGACTGGGTGGGGGAGGACAAGGTTCTAAATGCGTTCGGGCATTGGAACACGGCTCAGGTTGATGTGCTCCTCGAATTCCTGAGTTGGGCCTTCAACGAATTCGAGGCTGTCACCTACGATGCGCAATACGACGCAGTCATCGACTATTGGCGGACACGCCGGGAAGAGCTCATTCGGGAAACGGCCGAGCAGTGTAGCGCTGACGAAGGCCCGCCTTTGTGCGATGATCTCGATCGGCGGCGAGATGTAACCGGTCGCTTTAAGGCCTGGGTGCCGAAGCACCGCAGAGACTATAATTTCAGTGATTTGGTGCCGTACTACGGCACGGACCTCGTTGGCACCTTAGTCGATGCTTGGCCCACCATATTCGGCCACGAGTGTAAGCAATCCTCGGCGCAGCGGTTCCTTGTCCTCAAGCGCGCACTATTCGTTGTGGCGGCCATGGGCGAAAGCGTCCCGCAAAGCGCGGCCGGTCAAGTCTATCGCCATCTCCGTGACCGTTCGCACGAGCCATTGAGCGCTGCGCTATTTCGTGACGCCCTCGAGTCGCTCATACCGAGGGTGGAGGATCTCTCGGACCAGTCCGTCATCAAGTCAGTAAAGCAGGAAGCGCGCCTCGCTTTTGTTTCCTGTTTGAATGGCGTGCTTCGCAGACTAGCCCGCCATCGGCTACTTCCTTCGATTGAACCGTTGACCCTCCGACTGGCGAGGCCGCGGTTCAAACAGACCGCGCCGTGCCTCGCCGAACTGACCCCCTCCGGGCGTACGAACGTACCAGTGGCGCCGGGTGCCGACGTTTCTCTGGATGCGCATGTAGCGGCGATGCTCGATCTGAACGTCGTGCGCCTCGCTGCTCTGCGTGCCTGCCTGGAGCGCGAGTTCACTGCGGAATATGAAGCATTCAAGCGAGGGAAAGAATGGCTCGCGCGGACCGACCTCCCGGATGCGGATGCAGTCGACAACGCCCTGACGCTGCTGAGGCAGAATAAAATACACGGCGAGCGAGGACGTGTTGGACGCAGTCACGTTGAGTGGTTGGCAATTCGTTTGAAGAAACAGCTCCGGCTTGACAGCGATGATGAGCTTAAAGCGGTCACCGTGCGCCTATTGCACAAACGCCTCGGGGGCACCTGGCGCACCTCGGAGATGCCCAATCCTTATCGCTTGCTCCAATATTACTTTGGCAGCACCGAAATCGTCAGGCACTTGGGCGCTTCGGCCCGTGCCACTACCGCGGCGTTCGGACTGCTCCTCATAGACACCGCATTCAACGTCGCGCCCCTGAGTGACTTGCCGKCCGACCCTTTCGTCAGCAGGGCGCGCCACGGTAAGAGGCGCATAGCCACGATCACTGCGCGCAAGATGCGGGCGAAAGGCAAGCGCGTTGAGGGCACACTCCTCAGCGACGGGTTAATTGACGGGGAGGAATCGGAACTCCCAATCCGCGAAGGCGAAGGTCGTCTCTCTGGCACTGAGATTATTTCTCGCTACCTAGAGATGACTGAGCCGCTGCGCGCGCGGGCGCGCATGCAGGGGCTTCCCAAAGTGGCCGAGAAATTCTGGGTATTGAGCGGCGGTCGCTCCGTGAATGACGGTACGATCACCAATGAACTCGGGACAATTGCTACGAACTGGTGGCCGGAGTTCTTGAAACGCAACGCTGGCGATCCTGTCATCGGTGGGCTGCCGATCGCCCGGCAGAACATCCGAGTGACGGTGTTACAGATCAGGGCCGCGCGAAACGGTTTCGGCCATGCAATCGCGCAGGCCATCGCCGAACACGCGCAAGATTCAACTACTATGAGCTATCTAGGTGCTGGCTGGTTCAGGGCTCAACTGGCAAAGCAGATACGTGCGTTCCAGCACCTGTTTGAAGCCGCATTGGCAAAGGGACTAGAGCACGCCGCCGCGCTGCTCGGTATCGAGGACAAGGAGTTTGCCCGTCGGGTAGCCACAGCGGAAGACTCCGGCCTGGACTTTGGTTGTCCGCTGCATCTCGATGCCGAGACGGCTTCTCCTGCCCCGGGACCGACTTGCAATCCCGCTGAGCCCTGTGATGCATGTCCCATACGCCGCTTTGTTCCGAACGACGAGACCTTTCGTCTTCTTTCCCTCGCCCACCTGGCCCTGAAGCGAGCTGAACCCGTCTTCATTGTTCAGAACCCAGAGCGCTGGTTGACAGTGTGGCTCCGTTGGCGCGCGCTCACGGAGGCCTATGTGCGCAAGATTCTGCGCAGCCCACACAAGCGCCAGTTCGAGAAAGTTGCCAAGGCCGTGGATGCGGAGGTTCAGCGGGGAGATGTGACCCTTCCGATCATTGCCTGAGACGCCCCAAACATCGTCCTCGTAAATCCAAGGCGAGCGATCATGATCACCAGCAACTCGTTAGCGGAAACCGCAGCCCGTCCACTTCGCTTTCCAGATGTCGGTACTATACCGCGCGAGGAGCACGACCGGGTCTTAAGTGCATTAGTTCGGCCTCCCATACTGATTGGCGATGGCAGCCTGCTCGACGATGTGTGGCCACTTCGCCCAGACGGACCCCGCGGTCGTCGCTCCCCGCGTAAAATTGATTTCCGGGTACCGATCGCACCTGGGCCAATCCTACTGACTGATCCGGTGAGCCTCAACGATCTCCTGACCGCAAAACTTTACGTTTATTACAGCATCTCGAATGGGCATGAAGGTTGGACGAATTCATCAGAGGTCCTAAAAGGGAACTGGACCTCCTTGCTTTACGTAATTCGTTGGCGCATTGCGCTGGGCTTGCCACGGATGGAGAACTTGACCCAGCCGTGGTTCGACCTCTTCGTTGAGCAGGTGAAGCAGGGAGGGCGCTGGCTACTACTTCCGCACGAGGAGCGTATCAGGCATTACCTCGCCGAGATACGAGACGGGCGTGACGTACTGCCCATCGTAGGCAGGTGGCGTCGTGTCCTAGCCGTCGACGAGGTCGCGCGTCGGCTCGGTGTTTCCGGGCGCCTCCAAATACCAATCTCGGCGTGGAGCCTGGTTCTTGACTATCTGGCATCGGTCGATCCCGTTGCCTACAGGAACACGATGCGGCTTCGGACAGCAGAGATGTCGGAAGAGCCGGACCAAAGCGGCGGAAATGGTCTTACCGTTCTAATGGTGAAAGGTATTCTTCAACCGTTCGAGCGGTTGTGGATTCTACGCAAGCGCCTAGCCCACGACCCCATCGCCTTTCGGGCTTTCGATCATCAGACGACTTGCCATAGCCTCGCCGAGGCGATCGCCTCGCAGGAATTGGAGCGGACGAAGCTGCCGCCTTCAACTCAGGTATGCTGGCTCTTTGACGCCTCCCTGCGCCTAGTCCTCACGTGCGAACCCCATTTGCGGCAAATGCAGGCGGTCGTCGTTGAGGCATTCCGCCTTTACCCGCGGGACGAGAAGGCGGGGTACACGGCGCGCCGAGCCGCCAGCAAGGGCCGCGACGCCTATTTCCGCCGACACCTTCCGCCATTGCTGCGCGCGCTGACGAAATCCATGGAGGGGAGCCTAACGCAAGACGCTCCACTCTTGCCGATCTATACTTGGCGACAAATGAGAATAGGCCTTCCAAAGGAGGGGATTGACGCTCGTGATCTAATCTTCGTTTTGTTGCCAGCTGCCTGTGCGGTGGTCATCGCAACGCTGACAGCTCGTCGCAAGAACGAGATAGTCGGCCTACGTGACGACTGCTTGATCTACGATGATTATGGCGACCCGTTCCTCACCGTTTGGATTCAGAAGACGCTTCGCAGTCTCGACAGGATCCCGGTGCCGATGTCCGTCGTCCGTGCCGTTGAGGTTCTGCTCCGACTTAGTGCTGATTCACGAGCGGAGCAAAACGAGCCATGGCTGTTCTCCTTTAAAGACCCAGGCCCGGGAACTGGGAACGTCGACTTTAAAATGGGTCAGGCTTTGAAGGCCCTAGCGGCTTTCGTGCGGGTCCCGCCATTACCCGATGGCTCGGAATGGGACTTCAAGCCTCATCAGTTCCGGGTGTTTTTTGGCACGACCTACTTTTGGCGATTTGACTATCCATCCCTCACGGCGCTGTCAGACTTCTATGAGCACTTCAACCCCAAAATGACCCATGTATATGTCACCCGCCAAGTGCAGGGGACTTTTCTTCGGCTCGTCGACGAGAAGGAGGCGGCACGCAGAAATCGGAAGACTCGGGCTAGCGCCGACGGGGACGAGGCTACAAGAGCCATTTTCCTTGCCCACKAGCGTGCCCGCGACTTCACAGCGTGTCGTGATTCCTTCGTACTCGAAATTGCGCGCGGTACCATTACTGGCGAGGAACCTCTGTCCGGCTGGGGCGGCGAGGCCTGGAATCGAGAGTTGGAGGCGCTGATAGAGAAGGCGGCAGCCGACATTCACCTGGTCCCGGCCAGCGGCAGTGTCACTACGTTGGACGCGATGCTGCGCGAATGGGCGAAAGGAAAGCACATCGATCCGCATCCGGCTGGACATGGGTTCTGCAAGTGTGGGTCCGATCGTTCGGACCTCGCGGCCGCTGCCTGCCTTGCCGTAAAACGGGAATGCGCGGGAGAGCACTTCGATACTGCTGTAGTCACGGGCCCGGACTACGCTTATGCGGCGGACGAGACTTGTTTGGGGTGCCCGCACAACATTCAGCGACGTAACGCGAACGAGCGCTACTGGTTGGAGCGGTTGGCCGAGGCGGAGCATGCCTCCCAAAAGGCTGCGACAAAACCGCAGCGTCAAATAGCGGAACGCCGAGCCGAGCGCATCAGGGAACACGTTCGGCGTTGCTTCGGTACGCGGAGGTCTCGCACATGAGAGGCGGGGCCGCTACTGGAGAGCTGAAAAGGCAGCGCTGCGACCCTCGGTCCGAAATGACCCGGGCCAAATTTGCCCGCAAGGTCGAGTTGCTCGAGGCCTGGGTGAGAGCAGGCGGCGCGCCACCCGGTCACGACTGGCCGCCCGGGGCGGTAGGTTTGCGGAAATGGAGCGATGAGACGCTGGGTATCGAGGCGTGGGCTGATCCCCATGTTGCCAAACCGGGAGGTCGCTATGCCGATCTTCGTACGCGCTTCGACGAGGCCATCGAAGCACTCGAAAAGCTTGGATTAGGCGGAAACAAAACCGCCATCCGGACACGCCTTCAAGAGGCGAAGTCGCTCAACAAGACTCTGGCGGCGCAGGTGCTTACAATGCGATGCCAACTACGTAAGCATGAAGCCAAACTAGCGCGGAAAGCTGAACTGCTGCGATTGGCGGCCGAGCGGGAGGCTGCGCTGACGTCTGAGTTGGCCAAGCTGCGGCCGCTCCGGCCCGTTGACAATTAGCCATGACCGCGCCCTCGAAAGGCGGCAAGTTTACGGTCTACCAAACAGGGGCGGATTTCGTCCTCGATGGTAAGCCTGCTCCCTGTCACCCCATGGTGCTTCACCCTCGCGGAGTAATCTTCCTTCCCCTTTCCGATTATCTTCACGAGCGCTCTGTGAACAAAAACATCGCCAACGGTAGTGTCTCGGATGAAGCATACATCCTTTGTTCTTGGCTAAACCACCTTTACGAACAGGGGGTGGGTTGGAATGACGCTGACGATGACCAGATTAAGTGCCACGCGCATGCAATGCTGAAACGTGGTGTAACAGACAGGCGAGTCCAGCGCTGCGCAGACGTGATCTTTCGGTTTTACTGGCTTGCGCAGAACCGTCTGGGGCTTGTCAAAAACCTTCTTGAGGACCCCGCGAGTGGAAAGGTTGGGCCGCAATACCCAATATCAGTCCACCTGGGGAGGCACGGCGTGCCGCAGGGTCGCTTCCAATTCACCACGTTAGAGGAGGGGCCGGGCCGCCCAACGCCTGAAGAGCCCGAGGTCGAGCGGATTCTCGATCAGCTGCTCGCCCGAGAAAATGTTGAACGAGCGACTTGCTTTTGGCTCTCGGCAAGCATGATGCACAGGGCGGGGCTACGCGAGCAAGGCGTTGCGGCCCTGACACTCAGCGCCATTGCAAAGGCATTGAAGGACGAAGGGATCCACGCAAACAAGCGCGCCTATAGTCTGCATGCGATAGCTCGAGAGCCTGACGTGCAAAACAGAATCCTTTCGGAACTCGGGAAACTCGGCCTGCGAGGGCGGCGCAAACTCTTCATCCGGGTCACGGAAAAGCGCCGCCGCACGCGAGATGTCGGTGTGCCTATCGAACTCTTCGAACATCTCTTGTTCTATATCTGGACGGCTCGAGCCGAACTTGTGGCCGGCATGTATGCCAAGCGCCGCAAATACAAGTCCTGCGACGCGCTCTTTCTCTCGCTTAAAACAGGGCGCGGACTTCGAAAGAAGAGTATCGGTAACCTCGTCAATTCAACATTCAAGAAACTAGATATACCTGGATCGGCACATCGGCTGCGGGCGGCTTTCGCGGAGAGTGTGGTGCGCGAATGCTACCTACGTGCTCGCGCAGCTCATGGTGCGGCGTGGGACCGCAATGCCGTCTTGCTCGAAGCGGCAGAGGCGCTTGGTCACAAGAGCACCAGAAGCCTGGTACACTATCTAAATCGCATCATGCGAGAGCTCGAACTGGTCGAGGGCGAGCCTGTCCTGGTGACCTCTCCTTCCGACGTTGAAGATGTGAGGGCAATGGTGAGCTTCATAAACAGCGGCAATATCCATTTTGCAAATGAGATGCGCGCACTGCTGGCGAAGCATGGCCATACATCACAGCGAGCTTCGATAGCCGCCCATTGAACCACTTCACCTGATGCTGAAGACGCAGGCGCGTCGAGCGGTCCCTGAAGCCGCATACGGTATGCGCGTGCAATGCCCCATTTTAGCTTGGTGCGGTCTACGCCGCCGCGGCCGCATACGCGCAGCAATAGGGCAAAATTTCATCCTCCTTTGGCAGATCGGCCGGCGCCAGATTGACCGTGATGCGCTTGGCCGGCAGCGCCAGTCCCGATGCGATCAGCGCGGCACGCACTCGCTCGCGGCTTTCCGCCACCGCCTTGTCCGGCAAGCCGACCAGAAGGAAGGCGACGCCGCCCGCTGTGACCTGGACCTGCACGTCGACGGCGCGCGCCTCGATGCCCTCGAACGCAACCGTCGCGACCCGCGTGACCATCCGCGCCTCCCTGTTCCCTTGGGGGAGGCTAGCGAATGCTCAGCTCACTGGCAAGAACATATCGGGAACTCAGGCCGGCGCCACGCTGGCCCGCCGCGCCCCCACCTGACGCAGCAGGACGGGGGCTGCGATGACGAGCCCCGCCAGGACACTGGCCGGGGTCGCCAGGATCATCGGCAGGGCGGCGATGCCGACGACAACGCGTTCCCACATTGCCAGCGGGGCCAGGAWCCAGCCGGCGAAAGCGGCAGAGAGGAAGGTGATGCTGGCGATGCAGGCCGCGGTCGAGCCGATCAGCTCGGTCCAGGTGAAGCCCGGCGCCATGATCAGCATCGAGGGAGAAAACACGAAGACGAAGGGTACCAGCGGATGCAGACGATGCCGGTGAGCAGCAGCGTGAAGAACAGCGTCGCCGACTTGATGTCGAAGGGCAGGAACGGCACGAGATCGAGCACGCCCTTGGCCCATTGATCGGCGAGCGAGGTCACGATCCAGGAGATCTTGAAGCCGACGCCGGTCAGCGTCACCACGCCGACGATGATGCCGACGGTCGCCGCCGCCGCGCCGACGCCAATGGCGTATTTGGCGCCGAGGATGAAGGCATCGACCATGTCGTTCATGCGCCGGCGCCCCTCGTCCGAGCGCATCAGCACGCCATGCGCCATCACCGCGAAACAGGCCAGCGTGAAGGTCGCGTTGACGCCGGGCACGCGCAGGAACTCGGTTGGCGCGGCAAGGCCGATGGCGAGCGCGAAGGCGAGGGCCGAGGCGGCGCGATACTGCGCGAGGCCAACCAGCATGCAGCCGGTGATGCCCCAGAACGCAGCGAGATAGGGCGTATAGCCGGTGAACAGCACCAGGATCAGCGCAAAGAGGGGCGCGATCGTCGGCCAGTCGCGGGCAAAGACTTCACGGAGATTCGGAATCTCGGCATCGGTCAGGCCGCGCATGCCGGAGCGCTTCGCCTCGAAATGCACCTGCATCAGCACGCCGAAGAAATGCATGAAGGCGGGGATGATCGCGGCGATGACGATCGTCGCGTAGGGCAGGTTCAGGAATTCGACCATCAGGAAAGCGGCGGCGCCCATGATCGGCGGGGTGATCTGCCCCCCGGTCGCGGCCGTCGATTCGACGGCTGCCGCAAAATGGCGCTGGTAGCCGAGCCGGATCATCATCGGGATCGTCAGTGAGCCGACCGTCACGGTATTGGCGACGGAGGAGCCCGAGATCATGCCGAACAGGGCGGAGCCGAAGATCGAGATCTTTGCCGGTCCGCCGGCGARGCGCCCGGCGAGCGCAGCCGCTACGCCGAGGAAGAGCCGGCCGAGCCCGATCCGCGTGGCGAGCACGCCAAACAGCACGAAATGGAAGACATAGGTTGCGACCACGCCAAGCGCGACGCCATAGACGCCCTGGCTGGTCAGATAGAGATGGTTGACGAGGGTCGACCAGGTCGCGCCCGGGTGCAGGAAGATGCCGGGAAACCAGTTGCCGAAGATCGCGTAGACAATGGCGAAGAGCGCGATCATCGGCAGCCCCCAGCCGATCGCGCGCCGCGTCGCCTCGATCATCAGCACGATGGTGATCGTGCCCATGACGACGTCGAGCGTAGAGGGATTGCCGACGCGGAAGACCATGTCCTCGAAGATCCAGGGCACGTAAAGGCTCGAGATCGCCACCGCGACGGCGCAGATCCAATCGTAGAGCGGCACGCCCCCCGGCCGCAGCAGCGTCGAGGCGTGCACCGTCTGGGCATCGCTCTTGCGGGCCGAGAACACCAGGAAGATCAGGCTGAGCACGAAGGCGAGATGGATGCCGCGATGCGTCGTCTCGCGCAGTAGTCCGAAGCCGGCCGTGTAGTAGTGGAAAGCCGAGAGTGCGAGCAGCAATCCGCCGATGATCAGCGAGGTGCCATGCGGCACCTTGCGGAACTGCATTTCCGGATCGAGTTCTTCCTCGAGCTTGGCGAGTTCGGCGGCGGAGGGCTGGGTTGTCATGTCAAAACTCAACGGCAAACCCCTCTCCCGGATGGGGAGAGGGGCAGGGGTGAGGGAAAGCGAGGTCTGAACGGGGAGGATTTGCCGGAGGCCTCTCGCGTGAGGCCTCGCGCCGTCTCCCTTGGCCCCTTTCCCATGCGGGAAAGGGGAGGTCGCGGCGGCTTACTTCAGTAGCCCGGCTTCCTTGTAGAACTTCTCGGCGCCGGGATGCAGCGGCACGCCCTGCAGGCCCGACAGCGCGGTCTCCTTGCGGATCGCCTTGCCCTTGGCATGGCCGGCATCGAGCGCGGCGCGGGCCTTGTCGCTCCACAGGGCCTTGGTCACGGCATAGACGGTGTCGGCAGAAACCTTGGCGGAAGTCACCCAATGCGCGCCGACGGCGACGGTCTTGATCGCGCCGACATCCTTGTACGTGCCGGCCGGGATTTCGTCGGCGGCGAAGAAGGGGAACTCCTTGGAGAGCTTCTCGGCCTGCGGTCCGGAGATCGGCAGGATGTCGATGCCCGAGCCGGTCGAGGCCAGCTCCGAAATCGCGGCAGCGGGGAAGCCGCCGGTGAAGAAGAAGGCGTCGACCGAGCCGTCCTTCATCTTCTCGGCTGCCTGGTTCGGCTTGAGGAATTCGGCCGAGATGTCCTTCTCGGTAATGCCATAGGCGTTGAGGATCGCCTTGGCGTTGAGCAGCGTGCCGGAGCCCGGCTCGTCGAGCGAGACCTTCTTGCCCTTGAGATCGGCGACGCTCTTCACATTCGAGGCCTTGCGGACGACGAGATGGACCGACTCGGGATAGAGGTTGGCGATCGAGCGCAGATCGGCGACCTTCGGCTTGCCCTCGTAGACGCCGGTGCCGGAATAAGCCCAATAGGCGACATCAGCCTGGACGAAGCCGGATTCGGCCGCGCCGCCGACGATCGCGTTGACATTGGCGACCGAGCCGTTGCTGGCGACGGCCGTTGCGACCAGTTGCGGGGGCGCCGAGATCGCATTCGCGATCAGGCCACCGATCGGGTAGTAGGTGCCGGCCGTGCCGCCCGTTCCGATGCGGAAGAAGGCTGGCGCCTGGGCAAAGGCGAGGCCCGCTGCAAACGCAACGCCGCCGAGCACGAGACCTGCGGCCGCAAGTTTCGATCTGAAAGTCATGGTCATGTCACGGAAGCTCCCTATGAACCCGGGAGTGTTCGCAGCTTTTGCCGGCTGATCAAGTGCGCGACTGGCAATGCCGGCGCGTTTTGCACGCAGGGCGCGCAATAGTGTGGCTAATTCGGGGCACAGGGGGGCGGCCCCCGGTGCAGCGCGGCCCGTCTTAGTGTCCGTTTGCGCCGCCGGCCTTGCCCTGCGCATCGCCGGAAATCCGGTCGCTGAGAGCCATCAACAGGCCCGAGCTGACGAAGACGAGATGGATCGCGACATACCACATCAGGTCGCGGTCGCTGGTGCCCTTCACGTTCATGAAGGCCTTCAGCACCTGGATGGCGGAGATGGCGACGATCGAGGAGATCAGCTTCAGCTTCAGCCCGGAGAAATCGATCTTCGACATCCAGTCCGGCCAGTCGCGATGCGCATTGGTATCGATCTTCGAGACGAAATTCTCGTAACCCGAAAAGATCACGATCACGATCAGGGAGCCGGTGAAGGTCAGGTCGACCAGCGCCAGCACGCCGAGGATCACGTCCGCTTCGCTGGCGGTGAAGACATGGCTCAGGACGTGGAACGCCTCCTGCAACGCCTTGATCAGCAGCCCGGCGAGGGCCAGCACGAGCAGGATGTAGAACGGGGCAAGCAGCCAGCGGCTGGCGAAGAGGATGGATTCCAGAATTCGGGTCGCTGCGGAGGGCCGGTGAACGGGCCCGTTCCCGGCTTCCATCTCGCGCTCGCCCATCGTCCTGCCCCTGCGTGATCGTCTCGACGCTTCTTGCCATGATGCGAAGAAGCCCCGCAAGCGAGCCTGCGGGGCCTCCTTATCGGTTTGGGGCTGGGCGTGATCAGGCGTCGACGCCGACGCCGATCTGGCAGGCGACGCCGGTGCCGCCGAGGCCGCAATAGCCTGCCGGATTCTTGGCGAGATATTGCTGGTGGTAGTCCTCGGCGAAATAGAAGGCGGGCGCGTCGAGGATTTCCGTGCTGATCGGTCCGTAGCCGCGCGAGGCGAGGGCGCTCTGGTAATCTGCCTTGCTGCGTTCGGCAGCCAGCTTCTGTGCCTCGTCGAAGACATAGATGCCGGAGCGGTACTGGGTGCCGACATCATTGCCCTGCCGCATGCCCTGCGTCGGGTCGTGATTCTCCCAGAAGGTCTTGAGCAGGGCCTCGTAGGAGAGCCTGGCCGGATCGAAGACCACGAGCACGACTTCGTTATGCCCGGTCAGCCCGCTGCACACCTCCTCATAGCTCGGGTTGGGTGTGATGCCTCCGGCATAGCCGACTGCGGTGACCCAGATGCCGTGCTCGATCTGCCAGAACTTGCGTTCAGCCCCCCAGAAACAACCGAGGCCGAACAGGGCCTTCTGCGTCCCGGCGGGATACGGGCCCTGCAACGGGCGATCGTTCAGGAAATGGCGCTCGGCTGTCGGGATCGGCTCGGACCGGCCGGGCAGGGCCTCGGCCGGGCTGGGCAGGGTCGTCTTCTTGCGCAGGGAGAACATGATCGGCTCCATCCTCCAACAGTTGCTCCCGAGATAAGCATGGCGCCGCCGTTCCGACAGGCGCTCGCCCTGCATGGCCCTTCACCGTCGCGTGACGATACCGACCTGCGGCTCGGGCCTCGCGCCGAGCCAGAGCAGGAGGAAACCGAGCACCAGCGCGACCAGCGCGACGGGCGACCGCATCAGCGAGAGCAGCATCGGGTCCCAGAGCAGCGGATGGAGATTGCGCTCGATGGCTGGCTGCAGCAGCGGATAGCGCGTCGGCAGCAGAATGAGGAGGATTTCGCCGAGCGGCGTGAACTGAAGCGAGGAATTGGCGATCGAACGCGCGCCGTCGATGACCAGCGCCACGAATCCGCTGGCGACAGCAAGATAACCCAGCAAACGGATGAAAAAACGCAGCATCCCGCCCCATTCCCCGCACGCGCCCTTCGCATCCGATGTGCCCATTCGGGCACGGCTTTGCAACCTTGTCCGGCGCTCTCCACGCAAGAATACGAAAAGCGCGTTTCAGGCCTTGAAAGAAGCCGGCTCGGCGGTCATAAGCAGCCCGCCGGACAGGTGGCCGAGTGGTTGAAGGCGCACGCCTGGAAAGTGTGTATACGGGAAACCGTATCGCGGGTTCGAATCCCGCCCTGTCCGCCATTTCAAAACAGAACCGGCCACGTCGAGCGTGGTCGATTTTTGCGCCGGGTCCTGCGGCAAGGGGCCTGAGCAGATCCCCTTTCGATGCCATGATGCGCATCTGGCTTCCCGTAACCTCGACGCGTTGGGGCGGCGCCCCGAGGTGACCGCGGGATAATCGTCGCTGCGGGCTGCATTCGCGCTCTGGCCGCTTTTCGCGAATATGCGAACCAGCGAGGCATGACGACCTTCTGCCCTGAACGTTCCAGCGGGGTCCGCACGCGGTCGGCGCCGGCTCTCGCCTGATCCCGGATCGCCTCGGGGCCGGTGATGTGGCCCTTCAGCGCCGGACCGTCCCGAAAGGGCTCCACCCGCTTCACCGGGGCGGCTCGCTACCGTGAATGACGCCAATATGCCGCAGCGAGACGGCAGCGAGGATGGCGAGGAGTGAAACGCTCACGGCACTGAACATGGCCGCGGTGCTGAACCCTGCTGTGAACGCAGCCTGCGCCTCTTCCATCAGGCCGACAGGCAGCTGCGACGCAACCGAGGATGCCGCCCACAAGCTGTCTCCAACGGCCTCTTGCGCTTGATGACCGAGATGATCAGGCATGCGGTCGAGCATGGCTCGGCGATAGATGGCGGTGGCGAGGCTGCCAAGCACTGCAATGCCGAGCGATACGCCGAGGTCCTGCACCGTCTCGGACATCGCCGATGCCGAGCCTGCCTTGTCGGCGGGGGCCGATCCAACCACGAGGTMCGTACCCAGCGCAGCGATCGTGCCAAGCCCGAGATAGGCCAACGAGAAGCCGGCGACGACAATGGCCACGCCGGACGCGCTGTTATCCAGTTGGGTCAGCATCAGATCAGCATCAGATAGCCCGCAACCGACAACCCCAGCGCTCCGGCCACCACGAAGCCGGGGCGAACGCGCCGGGCAATCAGCGGTGCCGTGACGCCGGCCGCGACCATGGCAAGCGCGGGCGGCCCCATCCAGAGACCCGCGACCAGTGGAGAAAATCCGGCCACGAGCTGCAGATATTGCGTGACCAGCAGCATCGAGCCGCCGACCGCGACGAGGCCAAAGAGGAGCACGATCAACGCCACGCTGAAAGCTCTGTTGGCAAACAGCGACATGTCGAGCAGCGGGTCGGCGAGGCGCTGCTGCCGGCGCACGAACAGCGTGGCGAAGGCAAGTCCCATCGCAATGGCGCCGACCGGATGAAGTCCGAAGCCATCCTTGGCGACCTGCTTGATGCCATAGACCGAAGGCAGCATGGCGGCGAGCGAAAGGCCGACGCTCGCAAGGTCCAGCCTGCCGACATGTGATGCGCGATACTCGGGCAGAAGGACAGGCGCCAGCAAAAGCAGCAGGCCGACAACGGGCACGGCTATGAGAAAGGCTGCACCCCACCAGAAATGCTCCAGCAGTACGCCGCCCACGACCGGTCCAAGCGCCATGCCGAGCGCGAACATGGTCGCCCAAATTCCAAAGCCAAGAGCGCGCTGCCTTGGATCGGCGAACATGTTCGTGATGAGCGCCAGCGTCGACGGCATCAGCGTTGCGGCGGCTACTCCGAGCACTGCCCGGGCCGCGATCAGCATCACGGCACTCGTGGAGAAGGCGGCGAGCGCCGAGGCGACGGCGAAGGCAGCCGCCCCCATCATCAGAAGCTTGCGGCGGCCGATACGATCGCCGAGCGTCCCCATGGTGATCAGGAAACCCGCTATCATGAAGCCGTAGGCATCCATGATCCAGAGCGCTTGCACGCTGCTCGGTTGCAGGTCGGCGGCAAGCGCCGGAAGCGCCAGGTGAAGCAGCGTCAGGTCCAGACCGAGCAGGATTGTCGGCAAGGCCAACAGCGCCAGCCCGAGCCATTCGCGTGCCCCAGCTGTTCCAGGCGGTGAGGCGGTGCCTTCTGTCGTCGTTCTGGAAAGGGGAAGATCGGGTTCGTCCTGAGAAGTCATGCTGCCTCCTTGTCGCGGCGGGACTTTCGAGGCACGGTCATCCTGTTACAATATAAGAAATTATCCTGTTGCTGGAGGTAATGGTCTTGTCCGGTCGTACATTTGCGCGCACGCGAACCGACCTCTCGGGTTTCCTGATGCGTCGCAGAAAGAAGCTCACGCCAGTCGATGCGGGCCTGCCCTCAACCGGCCAGCGTCGCACGCCGGGGCTCCGGCGAGAGGAGCTGGCGGCACTCGCGGGCGTCGGCCTGACCTGGTACACATGGTTTGAGCAGGGTCGAGACATCCAGGTCTCGGAAGGCTTTCTGCTCAAGGTGGCGAAAGCCCTGAAACTGGACGATGCCGAGTGCAGCCATCTGTTCCTGCTGGCGCACAGACGACCTCCGCCACCTGAAGCCTATCAATGGCCATCCGTCAGCCCGCTCATCCAGAATTTGCTGGATGATCTCGTGACGCGACCCGCCTATGTCGCCAACTTGCGTTGGGATGTCGTTGCCTGGAATGCGACCGCGAACGATGTATTCGGCTTCGCAGATCGCGAGCAACGGGACCGCAATGTCATGCGCCTGGTCTTTGCCGATCCGGCGTTCCGCCAACGCCTTCCCCAGTGGCGCGAGGAAGCGCCGAAGCTTCTCGCGCAATTTCGCGGTGATCTGGCCGCGGTTCCAGACGATCCGGCGATGTTGGCGCTGGTTGATGAACTGAAGACGCTGTCCCCGGATTTCCGCCGATGGCTCGAGCAACCGAGCTTGGAGAGCTACGCTCGGGGCATCGGGGCCATCCTGGATTCAGACGGCACCGAGCTCGGCTTCCTGCACGAGATGCTGACTGTAGACGAGTACCGGCACCTCAAGATGGTCGTCTATTTCCGGCGGTAGGAAATGGCTTCGCATCATCGCTTCATCGATCGTCTGCTGGGTACTTGCGGGCAGGTCGAAGAGGTGAGGAGCGAGGGACGATACCGCTCATCTGAGGCGGATCTCGCGTGGCGTGTTTTGCCGGTTAGAACGCAGAAAGCCCGCAGCGTTTATCGCGGCGGGCTTGAGTGTTTTTTGGGATTTTTGGTTGCGGGGGCCAGATTTGAACTGACGACCTTCAGGTTATGAGCCTGACGAGCTACCGGGCTGCTCCACCCCGCGGTAATGGGAACGCGGCGCCGATGTTTTAGCATCGAGCGCCGCGTTTTGCGTTTTGCGATTGTGATGAGGGATATCCTTGACAGGCCCGGCAACGACCTACTCTCCCGGGTCTTGAGACACAGTACCATCAGCGCTGAGAAGTTTAACGGCCGAGTTCGGGATGGGATCGGGTTCTGGCTTCTCGCTCAAGCCACCGGGCCGGCGAAGGATATGGCAAGCATAAGGTCTTTTTGTGTGTTCGCAGTTGTTGGTGTGCGGACATTGATCATGAGAACGATCAAGCCGATCGAGCAATTAGTACCGGTAAGCTGAGCACATTACTGCGCTTACACACCCGGCCTATCAACGTGGTCGTCTTCCACGGCTCTCAAGGGATATCTCGTTTTGAGGTGGGTTTCCCGCTTAGATGCATTCAGCGGTTATCCCGTCCGTACATAGCTACCCTGCACTGCGGCTGGCGCCACAACAGGTCCACCAGAGGTACGTCCACCCCGGTCCTCTCGTACTAAGGGCAGATCCTCTCAAATATCCTACACCCACGGCAGATAGGGACCGAACTGTCTCACGACGTTCTGAACCCAGCTCRCGTACCRCTTTAATSGGCGAACAGCCSAACCCTTGGGACCTTCTCCAGCCCCAGGATGTGATGAGCCGACATCGAGGTGCCAAACGATTCCGTCGATATGGACTCTTGGGAATCATCAGCCTGTTATCCCCGGCGTACCTTTTATCCGTTGAGCGATGGCCCTTCCACGCGGGACCACCGGATCACTATGGCCGTCTTTCGACTCTGCTCGACTTGTCAGTCTCGCAGTCAGGCAGGCTTATGCCATTGCACTCAACGAGCGATTTCCGACCGCTCTGAGCCCACCTTCGCACGCCTCCGTTACTCTTTGGGAGGCGACCGCCCCAGTCAAACTGCCTGCCATGCGCTGTCTCGGACCCGGATGACGGGTCGCGGTTAGACATCCATGACGATAAGGGTGGTATTTCAAGGATGACTCCACCAGAGCTGGCGCCCCGGCTTCAAAGTCTACCACCTATCCTACACATGCCGACACGAATGCCAGCGCAAAGCTACAGTAAAGGTGCACGGGGTCTTTCCGTCTGACCGCAGGAACCCCGCATCTTCACGGGGAATTCAATTTCACTGAGTTGATGCTGGAGACAGCGGGGAAGTCGTTACGCCATTCGTGCRGGTCRGAACTTACCYGACAAGGAATTTCGCTACCTTAGGACCGTTATAGTTACGGCCGCCGTTTACYGGGGCTTCAATTCGGTGCTTGCACACCTCCTTTTAACCTTCCGGCACCGGGCAGGCGTCAGACCCTATACGTCATCTTACGATTTCGCAGAGCCCTGTGTTTTAGTTAAACAGTCGCTACCCCCTGGTCTGTGCCCCTCCCGCCTGGTTGCCCAAACGGAAGGCCTCCTTATCCCGAAGTTACGGAGGTAAATTGCCGAGTTCCTTCAGCATCATTCTCTCAAGCGCCTTGGTATACTCTACCAGTCCACCTGTGTCGGTTTAGGGTACGGTCTAATGTTGGAGCTATTTCCAGGGACCACTTGGAAGCCAGGTCAATCCAATAAGACCTGACAGCGTACGTGATCCGTCACTACCAACTGGCTGAGGAATATTCACCTCATTCCCATCGACTACGCCTTTCGGCCTCGCCTTAGGGGCCGGCTAACCCTGCGGAGATTAACTTTACGCAGGAACCCTTGGACTTTCGGCGACAGTGTCTTTCACACTGTTTGTCGTTACTCATGTCAGCATTCGCACTTCCAATACCTCCAGCAGCCCTCACGGGTCCGCCTTCGTTGGCTTATGGAACGCTCCGCTACCGCGCACTCAAAGAGTGCACCTTAAGCTTCGGCTCGTGGCTTGAGCCCCGATACATTTTCGGCGCAGGAACCCTTGTTTAGACCAGTGAGCTGTTACGCTTTCTTTAAAGGATGGCTGCTTCTAAGCCAACCTCCTGGTTGTTTTGGGATTCCCACATCCTTTCACACTTAGCCACGAATTAGGGGCCTTAGCTGTAAGTCAGGGTTGTTTCCCTCTCCACGACGGACGTTAGCACCCGCCGTGTGTCTCCCGCGCAGTACTTCTCGGTATTCGGAGTTTGGTTAGGATCGGTAATGCGGTAAGCACCCCTTGCCCATCCAGTGCTCTACCCCCGAGAGTATTCACGCGAGGCGCTACCTAAATAGCTTTCGCGGAGAACCAGCTATTTCCGAGTTTGATTGGCCTTTCACCCCTAGCCACAAGTCATCCGAGACTTTTTCAACAGGCACCGGTTCGGTCCTCCAGTAAGTGTTACCTTACCTTCAACCTGCTCATGGCTAGATCACCCGGTTTCGGGTCTAATCCGACGAACTGAACGCCCTGTTCAGACTCGCTTTCGCTGCGCCTACACCTACCGGCTTAAGCTTGCTCGTCAGATTAAGTCGCTGACCCATTATACAAAAGGTACGCGGTCACTCAGGACGAACCTTGAGCTCCCACTGTTTGTAAGCATTCGGTTTCAGGTGCTATTTCACTCCCCTCGTCGGGGTGCTTTTCACCTTTCCCTCACGGTACTTGTTCACTATCGGTCGCTGAGGAGTACTTAGGCTTGGAGGGTGGTCCCCCCACGTTCAGACAGGATTTCACGTGTCCCGCCTTACTCATGTCTCGCTTGGTCTCAGATCCGTACGGGGCTATCACCCATTGATGCGTGGTTTCCCAACCACTTCCGGTAAATTCCAAGCAAGCACTGGCCTGGTCCGCGTTCGCTCGCCACTACTAACGGAGTCTCGTTGATGTCCTTTCCTCCAGGTACTTAGATGTTTCAGTTCCCTGGGTTAGCTTTGAACCCCTATGTATTCAGGGCTCAATACCTTCATCTGACAATTCGTAGTGCAACATCAGCTGGTTAGAACTGACGTCACAATACGAATTGTCGAAGGTGGGTTTCCCCATTCGGAAATCCGCGGATCAAAGCTCATTCGCAGCTCCCCACGGCTTATCGCAGCGTATCACGTCCTTCATCGCCTCTCAGCGCCAAGGCATCCACCGAATGCTCTTAAGGCACTTGATCGTTCTCATGATCGATGTCCGCAATCCAACAGGATGCAAAACATGATCGGAAAGACCATTTTATGCTTGCCGAATAGACCCGAATAAGACGAGCACGGATGGTGTCCGCGTCCCGAATGTCGCTGGGTAGCGACCTCTTCAGATCTATTCCCTCTTCACAATGACAAACAGCGTTACTCATCGCAGCTCAAAGAGCTGCAATCAGCAAAACCTGAATTTCCGGGCGGTATGGTGGAGCCAGACGGGATCGAACCGACGACCTGAAGCTTGCAAAGCTACCGCTCTCCCAACTGAGCTATGGCCCCGTAATCGAACCTGACGGCTTGTCGAGAAAGCTGGTGGGCCTGGGAGGATTTGAACCTCCGACCTCACGCTTATCAAGCGCGCGCTCTAACCAACTGAGCTACAGGCCCAAGGCATGTCTCGCGACAACGTCGCAAGACACGGCCAAAGAACCAAGCTGTTGGCCCAGAATGCGCGATCACATCCGACCCTATGTCGAACAGATCTGAGCGCATTCGCCCGGAAAAGAAAGAGAAACGAAGACGGCGAAGTTCCGCATGTCGAGGCCTGATTTGGCCTCTTTGTTCCAAGCGGATTTGATGATGAAGCAAGCTTCACCGAAAAATCCTACCTTAGAAAGGAGGTGATCCAGCCGCAGGTTCCCCTACGGCTACCTTGTTACGACTTCACCCCAGTCGCTGAGCCTACCGTGGTCGCCTGCCTCCTTGCGGTTAGCGCGACGCCTTCGGGTAAACCCAACTCCCATGGTGTGACGGGCGGTGTGTACAAGGCCCGGGAACGTATTCACCGTGGCATGCTGATCCACGATTACTAGCGATTCCACCTTCATGCACTCGAGTTGCAGAGTGCAATCTGAACTGAGACGGCTTTTTGGGATTAGCTCCAGATCGCTCTTTCGCTGCCCATTGTCACCGCCATTGTAGCACGTGTGTAGCCCAGCCTGTAAGGGCCATGAGGACTTGACGTCATCCCCACCTTCCTCGCGGCTTATCACCGGCAGTCCCCCTAGAGTTCCCAACTGAATGATGGCAACTAGGGGCGAGGGTTGCGCTCGTTGCGGGACTTAACCCAACATCTCACGACACGAGCTGACGACAGCCATGCAGCACCTGTGTTCCGGCCAGCCGAACTGAAGAAAGACATCTCTGTCGATCAAACCGGACATGTCAAAAGCTGGTAAGGTTCTKCGCGTTGCTTCGAATTAAACCACATGCTCCACCGCTTGTGCGGGCCCCCGTCAATTCCTTTGAGTTTTAATCTTGCGACCGTACTCCCCAGGCGGAATGCTTAAAGCGTTAGCTGCGCCACTGAGGTGCATGCACCCCAACGGCTGGCATTCATCGTTTACGGCGTGGACTACCAGGGTATCTAATCCTGTTTGCTCCCCACGCTTTCGCGCCTCAGCGTCAGTATCGGACCAGTTGGCCGCCTTCGCCACTGGTGTTCTTGCGAATATCTACGAATTTCACCTCTACACTCGCAGTTCCACCAACCTCTTCCGAACTCAAGACTCTCAGTATCGAAGGCAATTCCAGGGTTGAGCCCTGGGCTTTCACCCCCGACTTAAGAGTCCGCCTACGCGCCCTTTACGCCCAGTGATTCCGAGCAACGCTAGCCCCCTTCGTATTACCGCGGCTGCTGGCACGAAGTTAGCCGGGGCTTATTCTTCCGGTACAGTCATTATCTTCCCGGACAAAAGAGCTTTACAACCCTAAGGCCTTCATCACTCACGCGGCATGGCTGGATCAGGCTTGCGCCCATTGTCCAATATTCCCCACTGCTGCCTCCCGTAGGAGTTTGGGCCGTGTCTCAGTCCCAATGTGGCTGATCATCCTCTCAGACCAGCTACTGATCGTCGCCTTGGTGAGCCATTACCTCACCAACTAGCTAATCAGACGCGGGCCGATCTATCGGCGATAAATCTTTCCCCCGAAGGGCTTATCCGGTATTAGTCCAAGTTTCCCTGAATTATTCCGAACCGAAAGGTACGTTCCCACGTGTTACTCACCCGTCTGCCACTAGCACCGAAGTGCCCGTTCGACTTGCATGTGTTAAGCCTGCCGCCAGCGTTCGCTCTGAGCCAGGATCAAACTCTCAGATTGGATGAGTTTGTTCCGGCATCGCTGCGTATTGACGGAGTCATTGCTTGATTACCGAAGTAACCAGCGATGGCTCTTGTAAACGCAGCACACCGAAGTCTCGTTTGACTTGCCCGAAAGCAAGTCCGCAAGAACATCGCCGTCCACGTTTCTCTTTCTGTCTTCAGTTTTCAAACAGCGGTGCGTCTAACAAAGACAAGCAGGCCAACCGATCTCTCGGCTACAAGGCCCGAAGCTCTCATGAAGCGCAGTAGAGCGGCCCCGCCAGCGGCGGCGCCGTCTCGATG
>NZ_JBFTRC010000152.1:0-13542 GCF_056399325.1 Allobosea sp. 01N443 | reverse complement strand
CGATCGATCCGGGTGCCGTGGTCGGCCCCGGTGCCGAGATCGGCGCCGGTTCCGTGATCGCCTCGCATGCCGTGATCGGCCCCCAGGTCCGGATCGGGCGTGATTGTGCGATCGGCGCTGGCAGCACCTTGCAATCGGCCCTGGTCGGAAACCGGGTCATCATTCACCCGGGTGTCCGGATCGGCCAGGATGGCTTTGGTTTCGCGATGAGCCCGAAAGGCCATATGAAGGTGCCGCAGATCGGCCGGGTCATCATTCAGGACGACGTCGAGATCGGCGCCAATAGCTGCATCGACCGGGGCGCCAGCCGCGATACGGTCATCGGTGAAGGTACCAAGATCGATAACCTCGTTCAGATCGGCCATAACTGCGTCATCGGCCGCCATTGCGTGATCGTTTCGCAGGTTGGCATCGCCGGCTCTACGACTTTGGAAGATTTCGTCGTGCTGGGTGGCCAGGTTGGCCTCGCCGGCCATCTCACGGTTGGGATGGGCGCGCAGGTTGCCGCCCAGAGCGGCGTCGCCGGTGACATCCCTCGCGGCGCGCGCTATGGCGGTTATCCCGCGCAGCCGGCGCTCAGCTGGGCGCGCGAGACAGCGCTTCTCAAATCTCTTGTTGCAAAGCGCGGCAAGTCTTCGGGCGGTTCGGAGAGCTGAGGATACGCGAGAGCGCGAGGCAGCCTTCGCAATCCATGCGAAGAGTGGGCCTCGTGTCGAATTCGCTTGATCGTCCGGTACCATTTCCGGCAAACGGGCATAGAAGCTGACAGGAACCCGGCGCCAGCCGCAACCTCCTGTTCCGGCATCGATTTAAACGATACAACTTTGCGGGCGAAGCCGGCAGGCCTGCGCGGGAGACGGGAGAGCATGACCGACGCGACGACATCGCTGGGTGTGGCCGATATTCAGAAGATCATGGCCTGCATTCCCCACCGCTATCCGTTCCTTCTCGTCGACCGTGTCATCGAGATGAATGGCGACGAGTCTGGCATTGGCATCAAGAACGTCACCGCCAACGAACCCCAGTTCACCGGACATTTTCCCGGCCGTCCGGTCTTTCCGGGTGTGTTGATGATCGAGGCCATGGCGCAGACCGCCGGCGTGCTCGTCGTCAGCGCGCGGGGAATTGACGAGGAAGCGGTACAGTCCGTCCTCTTCACCACGATCGACAAGGCCAAGTTCCGCAAACCGGTCGTGCCGGGCGATACCCTGCGTTTCCACCTCACCAAGGTCGCTCGCAAACGCAATATCTGGTTCTATCGCGGTGAGGCGAAAGTTGACGGCGTGCTTGTCGCGGAGGCCGAGATCTCTGCGATGGTGGCTTAAGGCCAGCAGCTTTCCGTCGAAATCAGGACAGAACTTTCATGAGTGCGACTATCCATCCGATGTCGGTCATCGACCCGGCTGCGCAGCTGGGCGAGGGGGTCGTTATCGGTCCGTTCTGCACGGTCGGCCCCCATGTCGTTCTCGGGGACGGCGCTGAGCTGTTGAGCCACGTTGCAATCGCCGGCCGAACCACGATCGGCCCCCGGACCAGGATCTACCCCTTCGCTTCCATCGGCCACCCGCCGCAGGATCTCAAATATCACGGCGAGCCGTCGACGCTGACGATTGGCGCGGATTGCATGATCCGCGAAGGCGTGACGATGAATCCGGGCACCGAAGGCGGCGGCATGAAGACGGTCATCGGCGACCGCTGCCTGTTCCTTGCCAATTCGCATGTTGGCCACGACAACGAGATCGGCAACAACGTCATCTTCTCGAACAACGTGATGAGCGCCGGCCATGTCAAGGTTGGCGACTATGTCATCGTCAGTGGCGGGACGGGACTCCACCAGTTCGTTCGCATCGGAGAGCACGCCTTCATCGGCGGCGGCGCCGGCGTGATGAATGATGTCATTCCCTTCGGCATGGTGCGGGACAATCCTGCGCATCTGGCCGGGCTCAATCTGGTCGGGCTGAAGCGGCGTGGTTTCTCGCGGGAGCAGATTCATGAGCTGCGGCGCGCCTATCGCCTGCTGTTCGCCGATGAAGGCACCTTGGCCGAGCGCGTCGAAGACGTGGCGACGGAATTTGCGTCGCACCCGCTGATGCTCGAGATCCTCGATTTCATCCGCTCGGGCAGCGACCGCGCCATCTGCATTCCGCGCGACGTCAACGCGCCCGACCGGTGAGCACGGGCAGCGACGCAGCGACCGGCGCCTTTCCTCTCGCGATCATAGCCGGAGGCGGCGAATACCCGCCGCATCTGGCCCGGCTGGCGACAGCGCGGGGGCATCAGCTTTATATCGCGGCGATCGACGGCGCAGCCAACCCCAGCGATTTCGATCCTGAATCCTCGCGTGTCTATCGCCTGGGACAACTCGGGCGATTGCTCGACGAGCTCAAGCGACGCGGGATCGTCGATATCGTCATGATCGGCGCGCTGCCACGGCCGAGCTTTGGCTCGCTGATGCCCGAGCCCTCGACGCTGAAATACCTGCCCCACTTCGCTCGCGCCTTTCGCGGCGGAGACGATCATTTGCTCAAGGGCGTGGTCCAGTTCTTCGAGGGGCGGGGTTTTCGCGTTCATGGTCCAGCCGAGATCGCTCCGGGCTTGACCGCGCCGCTCGGCCCACTGGGGCGCCGCAGCGTCTCGGCCGTGGCGCGCGACGGCATCGAACATGGCTTCTCCTTGCTGGCGGCTTTGTCGCCCTTCGATGTCGGTCAGGCCGCAATCGTTGCCGATCATCGTATCGTGGCAATTGAGGCTGCAGAGGGTACCGACGCCATGATCAGGCGCGTCGCCGAGCTGGTGAGCGCAGGGCGTCTCAAGATCGACAAGGGCGACGGCGTTCTGGTCAAGGCCCCCAAGGACGGCCAAGACCTGCGCGTCGACATGCCGGCGATCGGACCTGAAACCCTGCGGAACGCGGCCAAGGCTGGACTCTCCGGCATCGCACTTCGCGCCGGCAATGTGCTTGTCGGAGACAGCGTTCGATTGGGCGCACTGGCCGACGAGCTTGGCCTGTTCGTCGAGGGCGTCGCGTGATCCGGCCCTTCCGGCTCGCCGTCATTGCGGGCGAAGCGTCTGGAGATGCTCTGGCGCTGCGTTTTCTCACCGTCCTGCGGCAACGGTTGGGGGATCGCCCGCTCGAGATCGTGGGCGTCGGCGGCGAGAGCCTGATCGCGCAGGGGCTGCGGCCGCTCTTTCCCCAATCCGATATCGCCGTGATGGGGTTTGGTCCGGTACTGGCGAGGCTACCCCTGTTGCTCCGGCGCATGTCTGATGCAGCCAAGGGGGTCGTTGCTTTCGCGCCTGATCTCCTGCTCACCATCGACAGCCCGGATTTCTCGCTGCGCGTCGCGAAAAAAGTCCGGCGGGCATCGTCCGCAATCCCGATTGCGCATTGGGTTTGCCCCAGCGTCTGGGCCTGGCGTTCGGGCCGCGCCCGCAAGATGGCGCCACATGTCGATCGCATCCTGGCGCTGTTGCCCTTCGAGCCTGCTGCGCTGGAAAGGCTGGGCGGACCGAAGACGATCTATGTCGGTCACCCCTTGATCGAGCGGCTCGCCGAGCTACGGCCAAGCGCCGAGGAACAGGTGCGGCGCAACGCTCCTTCAACGCCGGACATCCTGGTCCTTCCTGGCAGCCGTCGCTCGGAGATCAGCCACCTCATGCCGGCCTTCGGCGAGGCGGTCTCACACATCGCGGACAAGGTGCCCGGCGCGCGCTTCGTGCTGCCGGCCGTGCCGCATCTGCGCGGTATGATTGAAGAGGCTATCTCGACCTGGTCGGTGAAGCCCCGTCTCGTCGATGGCGAAGACGCCAAGCTTGCCGCTTTTCGCACGGCGCGCGCAGCGCTCGCGGCCTCCGGGACCGTGACGCTCGAGCTCGCCTTGGCACAGGTACCGCTGGTCGCTGCGTATCGCGGCGCGGCCTGGGAGGCGATGCTGGCGCGCAGGCTGATCAAGCTACCGACGGTGATCCTGCCCAATCTCGTCGCCGGCACGCGCATCGTTCCCGAGTTCATCCAGGACGAGGCCTCGCCCGAAGCGCTCAGCGCAGCTGTGCTGGCGGTCCTCAGTGACGGTCCTGCGCGCGAGGCTCAGCTTGCGGGTTTCGCAGATGTCGAGCGCATCATGAAATCGGCCGGGGCGAGCCCGGCCGAGAACGCGGTCAATGCCGCCCTGGGACTGCTGGCAGCTTGATCAGCGCGGTGCAGCGCTCATTCAAGCGCCGCACCGGATGCCTTGGCGATGGGGCCCCATTTCGCGAATTCGACTTTGACGTGTTCGCCCAGCGCCTCCGGTGTCGAGCCGACGATGACGGCGCTGACATCGTTCAGGCGCTGCTTCACATTGGGGTCTGTCAGGGCCTTGTTGGCTTCGGCGTTCAGGCGCTCAACGACTGCCCTTGGCATATTCGCCGGGCCAAACAGCGCGTTCCACGTATAGGTTTCATAGCCGGCAAGACCGCCTTCGGCGATGGTCGGTATCTCCGGGAATGAGGGCACGCGCTCCTTCGTGGTAACGCCGATCGCACGGAGCTGGCCGCTGCGAATGAACTGCGCGGAGGAGGGCAGGTTGTCGAACATGATCGGCACGGCGCCAGCCACGACATCGTTCAGAGCCGGGCCAGCGCCGCGGTAGGGCACATGGTTCATGCTCACGCCGCCGAGCGACTTGAACAGCTCGCCCGAAAGATGCAGCGGCGTACCCACTCCCGATGAGGCGTAGGAGTATTTGCCGGGATTGTCCTTCAGGACCTTGACGACCTCCTGGACCGTCTTGGCCGGAAAACTCGGGTGCACGACCATGACGTTGGGCACCACGGCCAGCAGGGAGATCGGCGTGAAATCCTTGRCCGGATCGAACGTCACCACCTTGAGGATCGCGGGATTGAGGGCATGGGTCGAGATCGTGCCCATCAGCACCGTGTAACCGTCGGGTGCGGCGCGAGCGACCGCGGTCGAGCCGACATTGCCGCCTGCGCCGGCGCGGTTCTCGATCACCACTTGCTGGCCGAGCGACTCCGCCATCTTTGCCCCGACGAGGCGGGCAACGATATCCGTCGAGCCGCCGGCTGCGAACGGCACGACAAGCATGATCGGCCGGGTCGGGAAGTTCTGAGCCCGCGCGGGCCCGCTGCCGGCTACGAGGGCGGATGCCCCGGCCCCAGCGATGAAGGCGCGGCGGTTCGGTGTCGTGAGGCGGTCCATCTGGCGTTTCCCGTCATTGCTCTGCGAAACGCGAGGTTATGGCAGCGCACCATATGATAAACCCCACCGGATTGTTTAATCCGGTGGGGTTCGACCTGCGTCATAAAGACTGTGTCAGATTGTTCTCAGCGACGGCCGATCGGCGTGTAATCGCGCTTCGGCGAGCCGGTATAGAGCTGGCGCGGGCGGCCGATCCGCTGGGACGGATCCTCGATCATTTCCTTCCACTGCGCGATCCAGCCGACGGTGCGGGCGAGTGCGAAGAGCGCGGTGAACATCGAGGTCGGGAAGCCCATCGCCTTCAAGGTGATGCCCGAATAGAAATCGATGTTCGGATAGAGCTTCTTCTCGATGAAGTAGCTGTCGCTGAGCGCGATGCGCTCGAGTTCGATCGCGACATCGAGGAGCGGATCGTCCTTGATGCCGAGCTCGTTCAGCACCTCATGCGTCGTCTTCTGCATGATCTTGGCGCGCGGGTCGTAGTTCTTGTAGACGCGGTGCCCGAAGCCCATCAGGCGGAACGGATCATTCTTGTCCTTCGCCTTGGCGATGTATTTCGGGATGTTGTCGACCGACCCGATCTCCTCGAGCATCTTGAGGGCCGCCTCGTTGGCGCCGCCATGCGCAGGGCCCCAGAGGCAGGCGATGCCGGCTGCGATGCAGGCGAAGGGATTGGCGCCCGAGGAACCGGCAAGACGCASGGTCGAGGTCGAGGCGTTCTGCTCGTGGTCGGCGTGCAGGATGAAGATGCGGTCAAGCGCGCGCGACAGGACCGGATTGACCTTGTACTCCTCCGCCGGCACCGCGAAGCACATGCGCAGGAAATTCGAGGTGTAGTCCAGCGAGTTCAGCGGATACACGAAGGGCTGGCCGATCGTGTACTTGAAGGCCATCGCAGCCAGCGTCGGCAGCTTGGCGATCATCCGCATCGACGCGATCATGCGCTGCTGCGGGTCCGAGATGTCGGTCGAGTCGTGATAGAAGGCCGACATCGCGCCGACCGAGGCCACCAGCACCGCCATCGGATGCGCATCGCGTCGGAAGCCCTGGAAGAAGCGGGCCATCTGCTCGTGCACCATGGTGTGGCGCGTCACGCGGTAGTCGAAATCCGCCTTCTGCGCCGCGGTCGGCAGGTCTCCGTAAAGCAAGAGATAGCAGGTCTCGAGAAAGTCGCCATGCTCGGCAAGCTGCTCGATTGGATAGCCGCGATGGAGCAGAACGCCCTCGTCGCCATCGATATAGGTGATCTCCGACTCGCAGCTCGCGGTCGAGGTGAAGCCGGGGTCATAGGTGAACATCCCGGTTTGTGCGTAGAGCTTGCTGATGTCGATGACGGATGGGCCGATCGATCCGGTCTTGACCGTCAGGTCGACGGTCTTGCCGTCCACACTCAGCTGGCTGTTGGTTCCGCTCATCGATACCGATCCTTTCAGGCTCGCTGCTGATCAATCTTCGTTCCATCCGAGCCGGCACGAATGGGTGCCGGAACGGCAATCATCATCCGAGTGGCTCTGCGTAACGGCCATGTGACGGGATTGCAGGCAAAGGAAGGTACATCCGACTGATATTAAAGCAATATTCATACCGGGGCGCCGCTTCGGACACCCTCGGCATATGCGGCGTCACTAGCCCATTTGCCCTTGGGGTTCAACCAATCACAAAGGCGGGGCTGCCCCGCCTTTGATCACGTTTGATCGCTGAGACGAGCGAGCGTTTCCTCGCGGCCGAGCACCGCCATCACATCGAACAGGCCGGGCGACTGGCTCCGTCCGGTGAGTGCGGCCCGCAGCGGCTGCGCCACCTGTCCGAGCTTGAGGGCATGTTCTTCGGCGAAGGCCCGGACCGCGGCCTCGAGCGGAGCCGGTGTCCAGTCGTTCACCGCGGCAAGCTTCTCTGCCAGGCTGGGCATGCGCTGGCGGGCGCCCTCGTCGAGCAGCGTCGCCGCCTTCTGATCGAGTGCGAGCGGACGCTTGGCAAAAAGATAGGAGGCGCTGTCGAGCAGCTCGATCAGCGTCTTGGCTCGCTCCTTCAATCCCGGCATCGCAGCAAGAAGCTTGGCTTCGAGAGCCGGATCGAGCTCGGGGCCGAGGCCGTGCGCGGGGCCGATTTCCGGCAAGATGCTCTTCAGTGCATCAAGCAGGTCACGGTCATCGGACTGGCGCATGTAGAGCCCGTTCAGGCTCTCCAGCTTCGCGTAGTCGAAGCGTGCCGGGGAACGGCCGATCGAGGAAAGATTGAACAGCGAGACCATCTCTTCGGTCGAGAAGATCTCCTGGTCGCCATGGCTCCAGCCCAGCCGGAGGAGGTAGTTGCGCAGGGCCACCGGCAGATAGCCCATGGAGCGATAGGCATCGACACCGAGCGCACCATGGCGCTTGGAGAGCTTCGCGCCGTCCGCCCCATGGATCAGCGGGATATGCGACATGCTCGGCACGCGCCAGCCCATCGCCTGGTAGATCTGGGTCTGGCGGGCGGCGTTGGTGAGATGGTCGTCGCCACGGATGACATGGGTCACGGCCATGTCATGGTCGTCCACGACGACAGCGAGCATATAGGTCGGGTTGCCGTCGGAACGCAGCAGCACGAGGTCGTCGAGATTCTCGTTCTGCCAGACGACGCGGCCCTGCACCTCGTCCTCGACCACCGTCTCTCCGGTCTGCGGCGCGCGCAGGCGGATGACCGGCTTCACGCCGGCCGGCGCGGTTGCCGGATCGCGATCGCGCCAGCGTCCGTCATAGCGCATGGGACGGCCCTCGGCGCGCGCCTTCTCGCGCATCTCCTCGAGTTCCTGCGGTGTCGCATAGCAATAATAGGCCTTGCCGGCGGCGAGCATCTGCTCGGCGACCTCGCGGTGCCGGGCCGCACGGGCGAACTGGTAGACGGTCTCGCCGTCCCAATCGAGGCCAAGCCAGGACAGGCCGTCGAGAATCGCCGCGATGGCCGGCTCGGTCGAGCGTTCGCGGTCGGTGTCCTCGATGCGCAGCAGCATCTTGCCGCCATGGCGACGGGCATAGAGCCAGTTGAACAKCGCGGTACGCGCGCCGCCGATATGCAGGAATCCGGTTGGAGACGGCGCGAAGCGCGTAACGACCGCATCACTCATGAAAGGCAGGCTCCGGCAGGACGGGAAATGAGGCCGACAGAGCGGCAGAGGAACAAGACGTCGAAGGGACATGACAACCGACGCCGCCCCTGTAACATGCTGATGGGGCCGACGTTAAGCGCAAGATCGCATCTGGTTGGCTGACCGAGGGACGGCCTATGCGCGAGGCGCCGCCAGACCCGAGCCGGCTGCGCGGCGCGCGTGTTCGCGCCGTACCATTCCGCATTCCCGAGATATGGTTTCAGGACGCTGCCATTCGGTTGTTTCTCGCCGAATGGCGCGCGCGCTTCCTGGGCGCCATCGCGATCGAGGCCGGACGAAGAAGGCTGTTTCTCTGGCTGCCGGTGCTGATGGGAGCCGGCATTCTGCTCTATTTCGCGGCTGATCGCGAGCCATCCTTCTGGGTCCCGCTCTCCGGCTTTGGCGTCTCCGCTGCGATGGCAGCGCTGTCGCGCGCCCGACGCCCGGTCATGCTCGCTTGCGTCGGCCTTGCTGCCATCTTCGCCGGCTTTGGTGCCGCGGCCTGGCGCACGGCGACAATCGCAGCACCGATGCTCGATCGAATGCGCGTGGGACAACTCACCGGCTTTGTCGAATCGGTCGAGGCGCGCGACGCCGGCGCGCGCCTCGTGATCCTGGTGACCAGCATTGCCGGGGTGGAGCCTGAACGCCTGCCACGGCGGGTTCGGGTCAACGTCAAAGGTGGTTCGGTTTCGCCGGGCGATCACATCGCTGCCGTCGCGCGCCTCCTGCCGCCGCCCGGTCCAGTGCGACCAGGTGGCTACGACTTCGGGCGCGACGCCTTCTTCCGAGGGCTTGGTGCAGTCGGGACCATCCCCGGAAAGATCACGCTCGCCCCACCACMCTTGCAGCCACCGCTCGAGCTTCAGATACCCGCGACGGTCGACCGGGCGCGCAATGCCCTGACGGAGCGCATCGCCGGGATCGGGGGAGGGCAGGCTGGCGCGATGGCGGCGTCGCTGGTTACTGGCAAGCGCGGCCTCATCACGGAGGCGACCAATATCGACCTCCGCGCGGCCGGAATCTATCATATCATCTCGATCTCGGGCCTTCACATGGTGCTGGCCTCCGCCACGATCTTCGGCCTGGTCCGTGGCCTGCTGGCGCTATCGCAAACGCTGGCATTGCGCTGGCCCATAAAGAAACTCGCCGCCCTGGCCGCGATGCTCGGCGCCACGGCTTATTGCATCTTCTCGGGAGCCGAGGTCGCGACGGTGCGCTCGCTGATCATGACATTGGTCATGCTCGGTGCGATTCTCGTCGATCGCCCGGCGCTCAGCATGCGCAATCTGGCTCTCGCTGCGATGATCGTTCTGCTGCGCGAGCCTGACGCGCTGCTTGGTCCAAGCTTCCAGATGTCCTTTGGCGCTGTCGCGGCGCTGATCGCCTTTGCCGAGCGCTGGGAGGATCGCGGCCACTCCGAGGCGCCGGCGAACCTGCCTTGGCCGCTACGGCCGATCTGGATCGCGGTGGTCGGGCTCACGGTCACGACCGTGCTGGCGACGGTCGCAACCGCACCGTTCGGTGCCTATCACTTCCAGACCTTCAACCCCTTCGGTCTGCTCGGCAATGCGCTCGCCTTGCCCTTCGTTTCCCTGATCGTCATGCCTGCCGCTGTCTTCGGCGTGCTCGCCTATCCCTTCGGCCTGGATTGGCCGGCTTGGGCGCTCATGGGAGTCGCTTCGGACTATGTGCTGCAATCCGCGCGCTGGGTTGCGGGATTCGACCACTCCGCGGTGATCATTCCTGCATTCGGGGCCGCGGCGCTCGCATGCTTTGCCGCCGCGCTTCTCTGGATCACGCTCTGGACGACACCGCTGCGCTTCCTGGCCGTCGCCCCCCTGATCGCGGGACTGCTCGTGGCAGCGAAGCCCGACAGGCCCGACATCCTGATCGAACGCGATGGTTCCGGGATCCTGGTCCGCGGGGGCGATGGTCGCATGATCCTGGCGGGGCAACCGAGCCGCTTCGTGCTGCAGCAATGGCTGAACGCAGATGGCGATAATCGCCGGACTGACGACAACAGCCTGCGGGAAGGCGCGACCTGCGACACGTTGGGTTGTGTCGTCCGCAGCAAGGATGGACGAAGCGTTGCCTTTGCACGTGATCGCCTGGCCATCGTCGAGGACTGTCGGCGCGCCGATCTCGTCATCACGCCGATTCCRTGGAACGCTCCGTGCGCAGCACGACTGATCGACCGCAGGGCATTGTCGCGCGATGGCGCGACCGCCCTTGTCGGCAACAAGGGCGGCTGGCGCGCCCATCTATCAGAGCAGGATGGTGTCGATCGTCCCTGGAGCCGCAAGCGGGAGCGGCCTGCAAGCACGCCGGCTTTGCCGCTGGCGGCTGTCGAAGAACACGAGCCGCTTCAGTAGCGCCGCATCAGGTTGACCAGGCGGCCCTGAATCTTGACGCGGTCCGGTCCCAGCACCCTTGTCTCATAGGCGGGATTGGCAGCCTCGAGCGCGATCGAGGAGCCGCGCTTGCGCAGTCGCTTCAGCGTTGCTTCCTCGTCATCGATCAGAGCCACGAYGATATCCCCGGTATTGGCCGTGTCCTGACGCTTGATCACCACCGTATCGCCGTCGAGAATGCCGGCTTCCACCATCGAGTCGCCGCGAACCTCGAGGGCAAAATGTTCACCGGGGCCAAGCATGTCGGCAGGCAGTGCCACGGTATGGCTGCGGCTCTGGATGGCGGAAATCGGTGTACCGGCGGCAATCCGCCCCATGACCGGAATCGCAACCGTGGAGCGCACATCTTCGTCCGGGGGCGGTGCGATCGGCCGGACCTTGCCAAGCCCCCCTTGGACGACGGAGGGGCTGAACCGTCCGCGCGTCGCCTGAGGGCCGCCGGCCCCTTCGGGCAGCTTTATGATCTCCAGCGCTCGGGCTCGATTGGGAAGGCGGCGAATGAACCCGCGCTCCTCCAGCGCCATGATCAGGCGATGGATACCGGACTTGGAGCGCAGATCGAGCGCGTCCTTCATCTCGTCGAAGGAGGGGGGCACCCCTGTCTCGCGCAGGCGTTCCTGGATGAAACGAAGCAGTTCGAACTGTTTGCGTGTCAGCATGGTTCCCGCCGGCGCTCTTTGTATGGAATCGAAACAAAGCACGAACACCATACAGGTTCGCGTTGTGTTCCGCAAGCGCGCTCAGCGTAGGCGGATGATCCGGCAGTTGTCGCCTTTGTTTGCCGGCGCAGCAAACGATTCGCGAATGAGTAGCGCGTCGGCGCGGGCAAGAGTGGCCAGCATCGATGAATCCTGCTTGGCGAAGGGCGTTGCCAGCCATCCTTCCGGAGTGAGCGTCAGTTCCGACCTCATATAGTCCCGCCGCTCATCATTTGCCRGCAAATTTCTTCCGACGATTGCAGGCTCACTCAGATCGCGCTCCGGTTCCGGTACGCCCAGGAGGGTCCTGAGCAGGGGCACGACGAAGAGATGCCCGCAGACGATGGACGAGACGGGGTTTCCGGGTAGGCCGAGCGCGACCATGCGGCCGAGGCGGCCCATCATCATCGGCTTGCCCGGCCGCATGGCGATCTTCCAGAAGCCGAGCGCCATGCCTTGACCGATCAACGCTGCCTGGACGAGATCGTGCTCACCTACCGAGGCTCCTCCGAGGGTGATCAGCACATCGGCATCGGCCTTCCGTGCCTGGCCAATCTTGTCGGCGAGATCGGCATGATCATCGCGGGCAATCCCGAGATCGAGCGCCGTGCCGCCGGCCTGCTCGACCAGCGCGGCGAGCGCAAAACTGTTGGACGCGACGATCTGGTCGGGTCCAACCGGCTCGCCGGGCTGGACCAGTTCGTCGCCGGTCGCGAGGATCGCGACCAGTGGCTTGCGACGCACCGTGAGCATGGGGTGGCCCATGGCTGCCGCGAGGCCGAGGCTCGCACTGTCGAGCCGGCTGCCGGCGAGAAGCAACACCTCGCCCTCGCAGAAGTCCAATCCTGCCTGACGAACGAACTTGCCGCGCTCGGCGCCCTCGCGCACGCGGATCGTCGCAGTGCCGACGCCGTCCGCATTCTCCTGAATCAGGATCGTATCGGCGCCCTCCGGAATCGGAGCACCGGTGAAGATGCGAACAGCCTCATTGGAGCGGACCATCCCTGAGAAGGAACGACCGGCAGCCGATTCGCCGATGACACGCAATTCATTTGCCGGCGCAATATCATCTGCGCGAACGGCGTATCCGTCCATTGCGGAGTTGGCAAAGGGGGGCTGGGTCCGAAGCGCCTGCAGGTCGGCGGCGAGCACGCGCCCTACGCAATGTGCGAGTGGCAGGGTTTCTGATGGTGTCGGTGCCGGAACGCTGTCGATCAGCGCCTTCAGGGCGACGGGGACGGGCGTGAGGCTCATCGCGCAGTTTCCGGGAGATCGAAAGTGCCGGATTTTCCACCTGACTTGTGGACGAGCCTGATGCCTTCGATCCGCATCGCCCGGTCGACCGCCTTGACCATGTCGTAAACTGTGAGGCAGGCGACGCCGACAGCGGTCAACGCCTCCATCTCGACGCCGGTCTGTCCCTTCATCTTGACCTCAGCGCTCACGCGCACCCCGGGCAATGTCTCGTCCAGGGTGAGGTCGACGCTGATCTTGCTGATCAGCAGGGGGTGACAGAGCGGGATCAGTTCATGCGTGCGCTTAGCGGCCATGATTCCAGCCAGGCGCGCCGTGCCAAGTACGTCGCCTTTCTTGGCGTCGCCATCGCGCACGATCGCCAGAGTCCCGGGCTGCATGACGACACAGCCCTCGGCGACAGCGATGCGCGAGGTCTCCTCCTTGTCGCCGACATCGACCATATGGGCCTGGCCGCTGGCGTCGAGATGGCTGAGCTTGCTCATGCTGCGCTGCGCGCAGAACCGGTCAGGAGATCACGGGTGGCAGCGGCGACATCGTCCTGCCGCATCAGGCTCTCGCCGACGAGGAAGGTGTTGACGCCGGCGCGCTGCAACCGTGCGATGTCGGCATGGCTGAAGATGCCGCTCTCGCCAACGATGATGCGGTCCGCGGGGACGCGCGGAGCAAGTCTCTCGGTGACGGCGAGATCGACGGCAAAGCTGCGAAGGTCGCGATTGTTGATGCCGAGCAGGGGGCTGTCGAGCTCGAGGGCACGATCGAGCTCGGCTTCGTTGTGAACCTCGACCAGCACGTCGATGCCGAGTGACTTTGCCGTCTCGTTCAGCGCGCGGGCTGTCCCGTCATCGACAC
>NZ_JBFTRC010000151.1:0-13805 GCF_056399325.1 Allobosea sp. 01N443 | reverse complement strand
ACCAAGCGCAGAGGGCAGGGACCAGAGCCCGGCCTCCAGCGGCTTCATTCCCAGCACGAGCTGCAGATACTGACCGGTGAAGAGGAAGCTGCTGAAGGCGATGAAGAAGCCGAGGATGTTGACCGTCAGTGAAGCGCTGAAGGCCCTGGAGCGAAACAACGCCAGATCGACCAACGGTTCGGCCAGGCGCACCTGGCGGCGCAGGAAGAGGCCGGCAAGCGCCATCCCAGCCAGGATCGCCATGATGGGCAGCCAGCCCAGGCCATCCTCGGCAATCCGCTTCAACCCGTAGATCACGGCCAGCACGGAAACGAGCGACATGGCGGCGCTTGCAAGATCGAGCCTGCCGGCATTCGGGTCGCGGAATTCCGGCAGCAGCACGGGGCCGAGCAGGAGCAGCAGCACCATCACCGGCACATTGATCAGGAAGACCGAGCCCCACCAGAAATGCTCGAGCATGATGCCGCCGACCAGCGGGCCGATCGCGCCGCCCGCCGAGAAGCTGGCGATCCAGATGCCGATGGCCGCGGTCCGCTGGCGCGGATCGAGGAACATGTTGCGGATCAGGGAGAGCGTCGAGGGCGCGAGCGTCGCCCCCGCCACACCCAATGCGGCGCGCGCCGCGATCAGCGTGCCGGCGCTATTGGCGAAAGCGGCCAGGATCGATGCGAGGCCGAACGCCGCCGCACCGATCAGCAGCAGCCGGCGCCGGCCGATCCGGTCTCCCAGCGTGCCCATGGTGATCAGGCAGCCGGCGATCATGAAGCCGTAGATATYGACGATCCAGAGCAGTTGCGAGGCACTGGGCCTGAGTTCCGCGCTGAGCTGCGGCACAGCGAGATTCAGGACCGTCAGATCCATCGAATAGAGCAGGCAGGGCAGCGCGATGACGGCAAGGCCGATCCATTCGCGCCGACCGGCCTGAGGGGCTTGATCGTGCATCGTTATTGAAGGCTCCGGAGGCGTTGCCGCCCCTTGGTGATGATGTCCCTTGAGCTCGCCCGGCTCTGTCAGGAGAAGAGCTGCTCCAGCTTGACCAGCGAACCTGTCCAGCCATGCACATGGCGGCCGGCCGCGGCCTCGTCGTAGAACTGCTCGTGAAGCAGCGTCAGGATGGTGACATCCCCGTCCGGCTTGAGGGTCACCGTCACGCGTGAGACGCGCTCCGGCGTCGAGATCCAGGCCCAGCTGAAGACGAGGCGCTCATTTTCGACGACCTCGTGATACTCGCCGGACACGTGATGCAATTGACCATCACTGCCGCGCATCGAGATGCGATAATGGCCGCCGACGCGCGCATCGATCTCCGCCTTCTCGGCCCGGACATTCTCCGGCCCGAACCAGCGCGCGAGCAGTTCCGGTTGCGTCCAGGCGCGGTAGACCTCCGCCGGCGTCGCATTGAGCCGCCGCTTCATCGTCAGGCTGGGCGCGGTCTCGACCTTCTTGTCCATGATTATCCTCCGGTCGATCGATCAGGTCTTGTCGCTGGTCTTGCATGGTGGCGCGCCGCGATCAGGCTCCCGATCCTTGCGCGGGCGGTTGAAATAGGCCTCGAGCGCATCGAGTTTCTCACGCCAGAAGCGCTCGTAGCGGCGCAGCCACCCCATAGCTTCCTCCATCGGTGCGGCGTTCAGGCGGCACGATACCGTGCGGCCTGTCTTTTCCCGCGTGATCAGCCCGGCATCCGACAGCACGTCGAGATGTTTCATGATGGCCGGCAGCGTGACCGGAAAGGGTCGCGCTAGGTCACTGACCGAGACGGAATCCACCCCTTCGAGCCGCGCCAGAAGCGCCCGCCGCGTCGGGTCGGCCAAAGCGGCAAAGGTGCGGTCGAGCGACGGCTCTTGATACTTAACCATTGAGTTAAGTTTAGGCATCGATTCAGGCAGCGTCAAGCGCTCGTGACCAAGGGGCAGGAGACGCGGCTACGAGGCGCCTACTCCATCCAGCGCCACGCCGGCACACTCAATCCGGCACATAGCGCCGGGACAGTTCGTTGCGATCGTCATAGGACGCTTCAAAGATGGATGCGGCCAGGGTGGCGCGTACGTGCAGGATTCCGGCGCCGACATTCCTGAAGCCATGGCGGGCGCCTGCCGGAATCAGCACCGACTGATTGGCCGTCACGGTCCGGGTCTCGTCGCGCAGGGTGATCTCGGCCGTGCCCTCGATCACTTCGAGCACCTCCTCGACGGCGTGGAGATRCATCGGCGCGCCCAGGCCGGGCTCGCAATATTGCTCGAAGATGCAGAGCTGCCGGCTCTCGACCCGTGCCGAAACGCGCATCAGCGTCCTCACCCCGTCGCGCCAGTGTTCCTGCGGCTGAGTGGCGTGATCGAGGATATCCATGGCGCTGCCTTCTTCCGCGGTCGGAGCACGCATTCAGTCGGACACGCCGTCGCGACCGGCAATGGTCATGCAGGTCGCCGTCATCATCGCGCAGAGCCTGGCCGCGCCGTCCTTCAGCGCGAAGACTTCGGCGGTCGCGAGCGTCAGGGTGCGGCCGGCCTTGACCACCCTGCCCTTCGCCACCAGCCGTTCGCCGGCAGCAGGCGCAAGAAGATTGATCTTGAACTCGGCAGTGAGGATGCCGGTGCCCGGCGGCATCATCGTCAGCGCCGCATAGCCTGCGGCGGAATCGGCGATGGTGGCGACCGCTCCGGCATGGACGAAGCCGTGCTGCTGGGTGAGATGGGCCGAGACCGGCAGCTCGATCTCGACCTCGCCAGGAGCGACACGAGCAAGCCGGGCGCCGAGCGTCGTCATGAAGGCCTGTTTGCCGAAACTCGCCTCGATGCGCCTGACCACGTCCGCATCTGGAAGCGACTGGTCGGGCACGGTCATGGCAGACTCCTATGCAGCGGCGGCCGCCTCTTCGTAGCGCGAGACATGGGCGACAGCCGCACGCAAATCCGCCAGCCCCGCTTCGCTTCCGACGCAATGCTCGGCGAGATGGCGGCGGAACTGGCGCGCCCCCCGGCGGCCCGGGAACAGCCCGACGAGATGACGGGTGAAGGCATGCAGCCGGCCACCCTTCTCGAGATGCGTCGCGATATGGGGTTCGAGCGCCTCCAGCATGGCGAAGGCATCGTCGACCGGAGCCGCCTCGCCAAAGAGCAGCGGGTCGACCTGCAGCAGCACCTCGGGATTTTGATAGGCCTCGCGGCCGATCATCACGCCGTCGAGATGCGCCAAGTGAGCCGGCCATTCCGTGGGAGCGCGGATGCCGCCATTGATCGCCACGATCAGGTCCGGATTTGCCGCCTTCAGACGATAGGCGCGCTCATAGTCGAGCGGCGGGATCTCGCGGTTTTCTTTCGGCGACAATCCCTGCAGCCAGGCCTTTCGGGCATGCACGATAAGGGCATCGACGCCGGAGGCGCGCACGCTGGCGGTCAGGGCATCGAGCGCTGCTTCCGGATCCTGATCATCGACGCCGATGCGGCATTTGACGGTGACGGCGACGGAGACCGCCGCCTTCATCGCCGCGACGCAGTCACCGACCAGCGCGGGCTCCCGCATCAGGCAGGCGCCAAAGGCCCCGCCCTGCACGCGGTCGGAGGGACAGCCGCAGTTCAGATTGATCTCGTCATAGCCGAAATCGGCGCCGATCTTCGCGGCCTCGGCCAGCAGGGCCGGATCATTGCCGCCGAGTTGCAAGGCAACGGGCTGCTCCATCGCGTCGAAGCCGATCAGGCGCTGCCGGTCGCCGCGGATCACCGCCTGCGCCGTCACCATCTCCGTATAGAGCCGCGCCCGGCGCGACATCAGGCGATGGATGACGCGGCAATGCCGGTCCGTCCAATCCATCATCGGTGCGACGGAGAATCGATATGACTGATAGTGCTGCATTTTATCCGGACATGGGCGGCGCGTGTTGAGCTTCACGCGCCCTTATACGCGAAACCAGGCAATTTTCGACCGGTTTTGCGCATGGGATTCAGCCCGGCGATCTGCCGCGCTCAAAACTGGAAGCGGAGCAGCCGGCCCATGCGCCCGAGAGGCGGAAAGGCGGAGAGGAAGAGGACCGTCAGACGGGCGGGCCAGGACATTCTGGCAATCTGGGCAGAGTCATAACCGCGCGGATCATAGGCGGTCAGGTCATTCCTGAGCTTCAGCCCGGGAATGCGGTCTTCAAGCTCGCGCGGCTCGTCGATGCTCCATAACAGCGTGGCGCCGGTCGCCCGCACCGCGCGGTGATGGCTGACAAGCCATAATCCGAACGGGCTGAAGGCATCGAAGGCCAGTTCGCCATGCCCGAAATGCGCAACCAGCCGTTTGATCAGCCGTGGCACGGCATCCGGTCGGAGATACATCAGCAGCCCCTCCGCAATGATCATTGTCGGCCGGCCCGAAGGCACGTCATCGAGCCAACCCGACTCCGTCACCGGGGAACCGATCAGGGTGTAACCCTGTCTTTCCGGATAGAGACGCCGGCGGAGCGCGACGACGTCGGGATAGTCCAGATCGAACCAGCGTACGCTCGGGGGCGGATCGATCCGGAAGACCCGGCTGTCGAGGCCGCAGCCGAGATGCAGCACCGTCGCATCGGGATGCCGCATGATGAAATCACTGGTCCAGCCATCGAAAATATGCGCCCGCATCGCCAGCGCGATCATGTCATCCCGGCTGACGCCCAGTTTCCGGAAGTCATAGTCGATCCGGCGGACCGCGCTCGCGGCGAAGCGATCATGCAGCAGGGAATCCCGCAGGCGGCTTTCCTCGCCCTTGGCGTAGAGGGTGATGAGGAGCGTTTCCCGCTCCCTGGTCAGGGTCACTTTCTCGGACAGCAATGACTCGGGATCAGTCTGCACTGGCCGCGCCATGTTTCGGGTGGTCTGGCTGCGCACCATTGGGCGATCCCGGATCACGTTGCTGGATCGATCGGCACGGGTCTCGGACGCTCCCTGAGCCCCTGGGCCCGCCGATCAGGGCCTGTGCAGCACCTGCGTATGTGCCGGCATGACTTCGTCCTCGAACAGCTCGGGATAGTTCTGCGCAATCCGGGGCAAGGCGTTGAGGATCTCGCGCAAATGCCTGCGCATCTCGCATTCGGCTCCATCGGCGTCTCCGGCCTCGATGGCATCGAGGATCGCAGCGTGTTGCGCAACGAGCAGCGGAACCGGCGAGGCACCGGGCAGCGACAGATAGCGGACGCGGTCAGTCTGGGCGCGAGCACCTTCGACGATGCGGGCGGCGTAGTCGCAATCGACGATCTCGGCCAGGGTCTGGTGGAAATTCTCGTCGAGCACGGCAAAGGCAGCGCGATCGGCGAGGGCAGACACCTCGCGCTGACGCTCGATCAGCCAGCGCAGCCGCATCACGTCGTCCTTGGTGATCAATGCGCTGGCCGCGCGCGCAATGGCACATTCCACCGCCTCGCGCACGAAGCGGGCATTGGCGATCGCCCGCATCGAAACCTTCATCACATAGGTGCCGCGGCTCGGCAGGACCTGCACGAGACCGGCTTCGGAGAGTTTGATGAAGGCCTCACGGACCGGCTGACGGCTGACGCCGAAGCGGCCGGCGATATCTTTTTCGGAGAGCGCCTCGCCGGGCCTGAGCTGCGTGGCAATAATCGCCTGCCGCAAGGACGAAACCAGTTGCGGAGCGATCGGATCCTTAAGGCGGAGGCTGGGTTCCATCGTCATGGGCAGAGCGTCCCGCTCATCCCCCATCCGTTGGTCTATCTAGCATACCGGTATGGTGGATGTCGCCATGCCCATACGTCGCAGGGGCCCGGCCGCCCAAAGGCGGCCGGGGTCACTTCGGCATTCTATTTCTTGGCGCGGGCGACAATCTGCGTCGGGTTAACGAAGCGCAGCGCGATCACCAGCCAGATCAGCGTCGTGATCATGTAGATCACCGCCATGGCATCGATCGACTGCACGGCGCGGACGCCCGCAGCGAAGACCGCATAATAGAGGGCGACGACGAGTGTCTGGCTGGTCGGGCCTGCGGTCAGGAAGGTCAGCTCGAACATCGCGATCGTCCTGACCAGAACCAGCAGCAATGCAGCCAGAATGCCCGGCATCAGCAGGGGCAGCAGGACGTGAATGAAGAGCTTGAAGGTGTTCGCCCCGAAGACGCGGGCGGCCGCCTCGATCTTGGTGTCGATCTGCTCGATGAACGGGATCATCACCAGGATGACGAAGGGAACCGTCGGCACCAGATTGGCGAGCACGACACCCGACATGCCGCCGGCAAGACCGAGCTTGTAAAGCACCGTCGCGAGCGGGATGCCGAAGGTGATCGGGGGCACCAGCAACGGCAGCAGGAACAGCAGCATGACGAGCTTCTTGCCCGGGAAGTCCCGCCGCGCCAGCGCATAGGCGGCTGGAACGCCGAGCAGGCCCGAKAGGAACACGACCAGGAAGACGATCTGGAAGGTCACGCTCAGCACGTCGGAGAGCTGGAACTCGCTCCAGGCGGCCGAATACCAGCGCGTGGTCCAGCCGGCCGGCAGCCATGTGCCAAGCCAGCGGGTCGCGAAGGAACTGGTCACCACCGTCGCGATCATCGCGCCGAGATTGAGGATGAAGAAGCCGATGAGCGTCCAGTTGGCGGCAGCCCAGAGCTTGCTGGAGAGGCGGGTATCCTTGACCATGATCTCAGCCCTTCCCGCCACCGGCGGGGCCACGGTAGAGCATGCCGCGCGCGGCCAGCACGACGACGACAATGCTGAGCTGCACCACGCCCATGATCATCGCGACGGCAGACGCCATCGAATAATCATACTCCTCGAAGGCAGCCTGATAGGCCGCGATCGAGATGACGCGCGTCGGCCCGGCCGGCGCCCCCAGCAAGACCGCCGAGGGAAAGACCGAAAAGGCCTGCACGAAGCTGAGGCAGAAGGTGATCGCCAGACCCGGCAGCAGGAGCGGCAGCAGGATGTGCTTGAACCGTTCCCAGGGCCCGGCGCCCAGCGTCGCACCCGCCTGCTCGAGCGCCGGATCGACACCGGAGAGGTAGGACAGGGTCAGCAGGAAGGTGAAGGGGAAGCCGGTGATGACGAGTGAAATGCAGACGCCCCAGTAATTGTGCAGGAGCTTCACCGGCGTCGAGATCAGCCCGAGCGTCAGCAGGGTACGGTTAAACCAGCCCTGGGGGCCAAGATAATTCAACAGGCCCTGCGCGACGAGAACCGTGCCGAGCGTGATCGGGATCACGAGGATCGTGGTCAGCAGGCGCTGATGCTTCATCATCCGCACGCGGAAGGCGATCGGGATCGCCAGCAGAAGCGTCACGATCGTGACCGGCAGTGCCAGCCAGAGCGTCGTCGCGATCGTCCCGTACAGGAAGGAATCCGAGAAGAAGCGCGTGTAGTTCGCCAGCATCGGCCCGGTCTTGGGCGTGAAGGAGAGCACGAGCCCATAGAGGAACGGGTAGATGAACAGCGCCAAGAGGAAGAACACCGCTGGCAGAACCAGCAATGTCAGAGAATCGATGCCGCGTGCGGCGAGCCTCTGGCTGAGGGGGATGGATGTCGTCGCGCTCACGCCGCCCCCCCGAAAACCAGGACGCGATCGGGATCTGCCGCCAGAGTGACCTCGCCGCCCGGCGCGATGCGGTCATGCGCCAGGAAGGAGAGATCGGTTCCATCCGCCATGCGGGAGAAGCCGACGAATTCGCGACCGCGGAACTCGGTCGAGACGACGGACGCCTTGAGCCCGGCGCCCCCGGCAGTTGCGGGGTGAAGATCCTCCGGCCGGATCGCGAGCCAGGCCTGAGCACCGGGCGCCACCGCGCCACGCACCCGCCCGACGATCTTGGCGTCACCGACGGTGACGGTCGCACGCTCGCCCTCGACAGAGGCGACGCGACCGGCGACCTTGTTGCGGAAGCCCATGAACTCGGCGACATCGAGATGGTCGGGGCGGGAGAACAGGTCTTCCGGCCCACCGACCTGACGGACCTCGCCGTCACGCATCACGACGATGCGGTCGGCCAGCGACAACGCTTCTTCCTGGTCATGCGTGACGTAGATCGTGGTTGCGCCGAGCGTATTGTGGATGCGGCGGATCTCGGCGCGCATCTCGAGACGCAGCTTGGCATCGAGGTTGGAGAGCGGCTCGTCCATCAGCACGAGCGGCGGCTCGACGACGATGGCCCGGGCGATGGCGACACGCTGCTGCTGTCCGCCGGAGAGCTGGCCGGGCAGTTTTTCGGTCTGGCCCTGCAACCGGACCAGGGCTGCGGCTTCGCCGACACGCCGCTCGATCTCGGATTTCTGGACGCCGCGCATCTTCAGACCGAAGCCGATATTCCGCTTCACGCTCATATGCGGGAAGAGGGCGTAATTCTGGAACACCATGCCGAAGCCGCGCTCCTCGGGCCGCAGCGGGTCGATGCGCCGATCATCGAGCCAGATGCCGCCCCCCGTCGCCGGCAGAAGGCCCGCGATCAGGTTCAGCGTCGTCGACTTGCCGCAGCCCGACGGACCGAGAAGCGCGATGAACTCGCCCTTCTTGATCGTCAGCGACACGTCCTTGACGGCGTTGTGAGTGCCGAAGTCGCGGCTCAGATTGTCGAGCCGCAGCTCGCGGAAGTTCGCAGCGTGAATCGTCATTTAGGTCACGTCTTTGGAAAGCGGCTGATGGGTTCAGTCAGGAAATGTGACGGCGAAGCGAGCCGGCCGGAACCGGCTCGCTGTCGTTAGCGGGTTTCGTTCACTTGCGCTTGGCGCCGCCGACTTCCTCGTCCCAGCGGCGGAAGGCGAGCACCATCTGGTCGGGGTCGAGCGGCGTCTCGAGCGGAGCCTCGGCGATGAGCTTCTCGTATTCGGGGCGGCCGTATTCCTTGATCGCCGCCTGGCTATCGGCGGGCGCCATGTCGAGCGTCACGCCCTTCACCGCCGGACCCGGATAGAAATAGCCCTCGTCATAGGTGTAGGCCTGCTGCTCCTTGGTGAGCAGGAAGTTCATCAGGTCGAGCAGAACCGCGAGCTTCTCGTCAGAGACGCCCTTCGGGATGCACATGTAGTGCGCGTCGGTGACCCAATGGAATCCCTTGAGCGCGCCGACCTTGGCTTCCTTGGGCACGACGCCGAGCACGCGCGGGTTGATGTCCCAGCCCGTGGTCGTGACGGTCATGTCGCGGGAGCCTTCGCCGAGCTCCTTCATCACCGCACCCGTGCCGGCCGGGTAGTACTCGACGTTCTCGCCCAGCGCCTTGAGATAGGCCCAGGTCTTGTCCCAGCCCTTGACCGGGTCCTTCGGGTTCGAATCCCCGAGGATATAGGGCAGGCCCATGATCCAGGTCCGGCCGGGGCCCGAATTGGCGGGGCGCGCATAGAAGAAGCGGTTCTTGTTCTCGCGGGTATAGGCGAGCAGCTCCTCCGCCGTCGTCGGCACCTTCTTGACCTTGTCAGGCATGTACTCGAGCAGCGGCCCGGACGGATAATAGGTCACCACGACGCCCTGCCCGCTCGCGAGGCCCTGCATCTTGGCGGCACCTTCGAGATAGATCTCGTCGAGCTTCGGCAGCGAGCCTGCAAGCTGCGGCAACAGCGGCGTCCAAAGCTTCTGGTCGACACCGGCGGAAAGCGCATCGGTCCCGGTCAGCACCATGTCGATATCGACGCGGTTCGCTTCCTGCTGTGCCTTCAGCTTGCCGGGAAGCTCCGGCGCGGGCGCCTTGGTGAAGGTGATGCGCGAGACCAGGTTCGGCTTGGCCTTGCGGTAATTCTCAATGGCCTTCTGCGTCAGCGCCAGATTGCCGGCGACATCGACGACGGAAAGCGCGACCGGCGAGGTCGGCAGCTTGAGCTGCTGCGCGAAGGCGCCCGGCGCATAGGCCGCGGCACCGGCGAGACCTGCGACGCCGCCGAGAAATGTGCGCCGATTGATGCTGTCCTGGACCATGACTTCTCCCTTCGGTACGGATTTACCGCTTTTGGATTCTTAGACACCTTTCGGCATCAGCCTCGGCGAAGTTCACGTTGACGCCGCCTCGGATTGCCCGGTATCCTAGTATACTAGTGGACCAGAGCTTGGCAATGGGCAGCGCAGCGGCACGACAAAGCACAGACCAGATTCACCGCGCCTTGCGGGACGACGTCCTCAACGCGGTGCTCCTGCCGGGCGAGGCGATGTCGGAAGCGCGGATGGCCGTCCAGTTCGGGGTCAGCCGCACGCCCGTGCGCGAGGCCTTCAAGCGACTGGTCGACGAAGGTTTCCTGGTGGTCGTGCCGCAGGTCGGCACCTTCGTCGCGCCGATCGATCTGGCGGCAGTCTATGACAGCCAGTTCGTGCGCGAAACCTTGGAATGCCGCACTGTCACGCTGGCCGCGCAGCGGATCGACGATGCCGGGCGCGCCGCGCTGGAACGGCTGATCACCCAGCAGGAACAGGCGCTCGCAGTGGGCGATCGCGTCAATTTCTTCCGTGCTGACGAGGCCTTCCATGCCGAGCTCTCGCGGCTATCGGGCCACCCCTCGGTCTGGGGCCTGATCGAAGGCGTCAAGGCGCAGCTTGACCGCGTGCGCTGCCTGTCGCTCGAGGCCGCGTCCTGGCCCGGCATGATCATGGACCAGCATCGCGAGATCGCCGCGAAGGTCAGCGCCGGCGACGTGCTCGGCGCCGAGACGGCAATGCGGGCGCATCTGCGCACGGTGTTCGACGCCATCGAGGCGATCGCGCGCAATCATGTTGACGCCTTCGTCGCCAACACCCCGATCCGCAAGGCCTGAGCCGGCCGCATTCTCTGCATCACGACAAGAAACGACAAGGAAGGAACGCGACGATGGAACAAACTTGGCGCTGGTTCGGGCCGGACGATGTGGTGACGCTCGCCCAGGCACGGCAGGCGGGCGCGCAAGGCATCGTCAACGCGCTGCATCAGATTCCCTATGGCGTCGTCTGGAGCGTCGAGGAGATCGAGGCGCGCAAGGCGATCATCGAAAAGGACAAGAGCCTCGGCCTGCGCTGGTCCGTGGTCGAGAGCCTGCCGATCCATGAAAGCGTCAAGATCGGCGAAGGCGATCTCGAGCCGATCTTCGTCAACTACCGCCAGTCGCTGCGCAATCTCGCCGCCTGCGGCATCGAGGTGGTCTGCTACAACTTCATGCCGGTTCTCGACTGGACCCGGACCGAACTCGCCTGCCCCCTGCCCGGCGGCGGCACGGCGCTGCGCTTCAACCTGCATGAATATGTCGCCTTCGACCATTTCATGCTGGAGCGACCTGGCGCCGCCGACGGCCACTCTGCCGAGGTGATGGACCGGGCCAAGGCCTGGTTCGAGCGCTCGACCGAGGCCGATCGCGCCCGTCTGCTCGCCAATATCATGGCCGGGCTGCCCGGCGCCTATGATCGCTATGACGTGCCCGGCCTGAAGCGCATGCTCGCGCGCTATCATGAGATGAGCCATGACGGGTTGCGCGCCAATCTGAAGCGGTTCCTCGAGGCGGTGATCCCGACTGCGGAAGAGGTCGGGATTCGCATGTGCATTCACCCCGACGATCCGCCGCGCCCACTCTTCGGCCTGCCGCGCATCTGCTCGGACGAGAGCGACATCGCCTTCATACTCAGTGCGGTCGATACCCCGTCCAATGGCCTGACGCTGTGCTCGGGCTCGCTGGGGGCCAACCCAGGGAACGACGTGCCCGGAATCGCCCGGCGCTTCGCCGACCGGATCTGGTTCGCGCATCTGCGCAATGTCGCCAAGGATCCGGACGGCTCCTTCATGGAGGCAGAGCATCTCGGCGGCGACACCGACATGGTGGCGCTGGTCGATGTGCTGATGGTCGAGGAGCAGCGCCGCAAGGCCGCCGGCTGGCGCCATTGGCGCATCCCGATGCGGCCCGATCACGGCCATGAACTGCTCGACGATATCGGCAAGGGCAGCTTCCCGGGCTATCCGGCCGTCGGCCGCCTGCGCGGCCTCGCGGAGCTGCGCGGCGTGATGGCCACCCTGACCAGCCTGCGCGGCTACGACGCCTGATCAGGCCAGGGACGCTACTTAGGCCAGAAGACGCTGATCGGCGAGCTGCACCAGCTTGCCGCCAGCAATCGTCGCAACGACGCGCGGCTGCGGCGCATCCTCGACGATGATCAGATCCGCCCGCCTGCCCGGCGCAATGACGCCGCGATCGGCCAGGCCAAGGGCTTCCGCCGGGGCCTCGGAAACCAGCCTCCAGKCCTCGGGAAAGCTCGCCGTGCCGTTGCGCGCCAGCATGAAGGGCGCCAGCAGCAGCGCCGGATAATAGTAATCCGACGCCAGAATGGTGCAGAGCCGCTTGCCGACCATATCCTCGGCGGCCGGGCAGCCGGTATGCGAACCGCCGCGTACGACATTGGGCGCGCCGAACACCGTCGCCTCGTCATGCGCGACCGCCTCGCGCGCCGTCGCCTCATCCATCGGGAACTCCGCCACGGTCACGCCGAGCGAGCGATACCAACGCCGCATGTCCGGGCTCATGTCGTCATGCGAGAGCGTCGGAATGCCGGCGGCCAGCGAGGCCTTCGCCAGCCGCGCGACCGATTCCGGCACGTCGTCGCCGCGGTCATGGGCGTTCTGCGCCAGGGCCATGAAGTCGGCATGTGAGAGGCCGGTGCGCTCGACCATCTTGGCGACCTTGTCCGGCCGGGTCGTCTCCTTGAGGATCCCGCCGGTATGGTCGTTGAAGGCCAGCACTCCGACGCGCCCCGCCTGCAGCCACTCGATAATCTCGGCCTCGGCATCGAGGTTGAAGGTCTCGTGGCGCAAATGAAATCGGGTATCGGCCCCAAGTTCCGGCCCGAGCCGTGCAATCGCCTCGACCAGGCGCCGCGCATTACCGGCTCCGCGCAGGCCGGGTTCCCAGGACCAGGTGACGCCGTGGAAGGCCGTGGTGATACCGCAGCTCAGCATGGCGCGATCGGCATCGCGCAGAGCGAGATCGATATCGAACGACACGCGCGGTCGCGGCATGATGTGCCGCTCGAAGGCATCACCATGACAATCGACCATGCCCGGCAGGACGAGCAGGCCGGTGGCGTCCAGGCGCAAGGCGCCGGCAGGAGGAGACGCATCGAGCGCAGCGATGGACGATCCATCGGTGACGAGATCGGCACGGGTGAGCGCGGCGGTCAGAACTGTTCCGCCCGTGATATGAAGTGACACGCCCGCCTCCGCCGCAGCCCCTGGGAGGGCGCGCTTGACGGGTCAGCATGACGGCAGAATGACAAGCGGGCCGGTCAGGATGGCGTCCGGCCTTGTTCAACGCACCGAGACCGGCGACAACGTCATCGACCGGGCGGCCTTCCGCAAAGCCGGCATCGTCCACTGCGATCAGCAAGCGGCGGCATCGGCGAGGCGCAGGACGGTGACGCTCCGGCCCAGGATCATTTCAAGACCTCGGTCGCGGTGATGATGGAACGGGCGATGTCGACCAGCTTGCGCTTCTCGTTCATCGCGGTGCGGCGCATCAGGGCATAGGCCTCCGCTTCGGGGAGCCCCTTGAGGCGCATGACGATCCCCTTGGCATGATCGATCAGCGCGCGGTCGTCGCGCTGCGACCGCACCTCGTCCAGCCCCTCGCGCAGCTTCGAGGCAGCGTCGAAGCGACTGATGCAGGCCTGGAGGATCGGCTTGAGCGCCGCCCGGTTCAGCCCGTCGACGGCATAGACCGCGACCCCTGCCTCGACGGCCGCCTCGATCAAGGCCGGATCCGGCGGCTCGACGAACAGGGTGACCGGCCGCTTCGGGCGCTGGCTGACCAAAAATGCCTCAGCCAGCGCATGATGGTCGGGGCTCGCGAGATCGATCACGACTACATTCAGCCAGCGCATGATGGTCGGGGCTCGCGAGATCGATCACGACTACAT
>NZ_JBFTRC010000150.1:0-14813 GCF_056399325.1 Allobosea sp. 01N443 | reverse complement strand
ATTAAAGGCCATGAAAAGCCAATTCGGCTGGCCCCAATTTATCAAGTAATGCGTCAAGCCATCTTTAGCCTGAGCAATCTCATCCGTTACTGACTTATCAATTGCTAATCCAGGTGAAAGAGGGAAGCTCGCACCTTGTACAAAGACAGCCAGCGAAGATCGGTAGGCATTATAAACCATAATATTGCAGGCAGTGATAAGATGCGTCACCCCTACAATGGTTATTGAAAAATTTCGCGCAGCCGACCAAAAACGCGACCCAATACGTGCAAAGGCAAAAACCCAGGCAGGCGATGCCACGATGGCTGCATAGGACAAATAGACGGGAATGCCATCGACGTACTTCGTCATCGACGCCCACGTCACGAACCAGGCGAACATGGACAGAGCAACCCACAGCCCCCAGGCAGGGGCCTCGCGCCGATGCGTCAACAGCCAGGCGAGAGCAACCAGAGCGACGAGCCAGCTAAATCCCAGATAAACGGTGTGTTCGTTGAACAACACCGCCACTCCGCCTATCACTCCTGTGAAGCGATACCCGACCGACATGTAGGCAGGGCCGTTGTTCACCCAACCGAACAGCGGAGCGATGGCAGCGTTGAAGCTGCTATAAAGCGTTTCCCTTCCTCCTCCCAGCGCCTTCGTGGGCAGCAGATCAGGCAGGGGAGCAAGGATGACCTGGGCCGAGTATAGAACCGTGGTCTGGAGGCTGACGGCCCAATCCCATGGCGTATTGAGCACCTGTCGCGCAAAACTAAACTCGGTGATCTGCCCGGTTGCGCGCAAATTGAGGATCATGAAGCTGGCGACCATGACAACCGCAAGCGTCACGCACATTAGCGCAACCACCGCGCCCTTGAACGACCAGAGCGGGCGCATGACGGCAAACACTTTGCGCCAATGCCAGGTAGCGGCAATCAGGACGGCAATGAGAGACCCGGGGAGCACCGAAATGACGTGCGAACGAATAAGTGGCGACGGCGGTCATGAGCCAAGCGATGACCGTGGGCAGGTTGAACCAAAGAGGACCAAACTCGTAGAGCGCGAGCGGCCAGTACAGCAGCACGGCGTTGAGAGGATAGTATAGCACTCGCGGGTCAGTGCCGACACCAAAATGCTCAAGAGAACCTTTGGCAAGATACCAGAATATGCGCGGGAATCGATAGACTACCGTATCTGGATTATTGGCAAGATGCGTAGCGGCAACCAACAGAGTCAGACCGGCAAAAATACCTGCGGTCAGCAATAGGAAGCCAAGCAACCATTTCTCGAACGGGACAGACAGCCAACCAATAGCGTCAGTCCGCGGGAATGGCGCCCGTGGCTTCGCAGACCTCAATGCAAGAAAAAGCAGCAGACAAAGCCACAGCGACGTCAGAGCATAAAGCCACGTCACATTTAGCTTCGTAAACAGTGACAGAATGTGCCCCGTTACGACAAGGTTGCTCCAGATTGCGATGAACACCGCCACCACAGTGGTAGTGAACGGAAGCCGTAGCGTATGAAAACCATACGTCGTCAGKGCGGCGAGCGCCACGATATGAAAAGTGCCTAGTAGAGGTAGCATGAACCGGGCTCCGGGACGACGTGTGGTCCGTATCAGGCCACTGACGGACGTGTCCAGTGAACACCCGTGGAGTACTCGGCGAGCAACCGCCGAGCCTCCGGGATAAACGGATTCTCGCCGAACTTCGTCTTCTGCTGTTCGTGGATACGGCTGGCAGCGAGGAAGTCGGGGATATGTGCCACCGTGGCGCCGGCTGCCGCCATCCGGATCCAAAGATCATAGTCGAGGACGTAGTACAGATCGAGCCTCAGGCCGCCGCCGCTGCGGAGCCAGAGATCGCGGCTGAAGAAAACCTCCGGCTGATAGAAGAACGCTCCGCCCTGCCAACGATTGTCGAAATCCAGAAGCTCCTCCAGGGGCAGCGCGATCTTCTGACCGAAGGGTAGATGGTTGTGATGGGCGACGACGACATCCCGACCGTTCTGCTGCACCTGCTTGCAGCCGCCCACGACCATATCCGAGCCGTAATGTCGAAATGCCCTTCCCACCTTGGCGAGGGCGCCCGGCAACAGCAGGTCGTCGCTATTGAGCCAGCTCAGGACCTCGCCCGTCGCACGGTCGAAGCCCTTGTTCAGGCCATCCGATTGCCCGCGGTCACGTTCGATGACGACCTTGTCAAGGCGATCACGGTACCGCTCGATGATCTCGGCACTTCCGTCGGTCGACCCGCCATCGATCAAGATGAACTCGAGGTTCGGGTAGCCCTGATCAAGGATAGACCGGATTCCCTCCTCGAGAAAATCAGCCTGGTTGAAGCTCACCATGATCATCGAGATCTTGGGCCAGCTGAATCCGTTCAGCTCTGCATCCTTCGTGACCTCGTCGGATGGCGCGCGCAACACGGATGGCGCAGCGCGATAATATGCGAGCTGACCTTCGACCGCATCGGGCTGGCCCAGTTCGGCCGGCAGCGGATCCTGGCCGGACCTGCGGACGAGCAAAAGCGCCTGTTCGGGAAGAAGTCGCCCGCGCAACAGATTGAGGGCGACGCCACGATCGTCGAGATCGACCATGAAGGTCTTGATATTGGAGGCCTCGTCGGGTGCGTGCAGCGCGAGCCAACCGGCCAGGCTGTCAGCCTCTGGTCGGCTGAGAGCAGTGCTGGACTCATCGGCCGGCGCCACAGGAGGCTTCAGTCGGATGGAGCCGATCTTCTTCTGGTTCGATACAGCTTCGATATCGTTGGCCACCTGCCCGGCGGACGCGATGGCGACCGGCCCGAAGACCGCAGCCCCTGAAGCCATTTGCATGACAGGCCCCATGACAGCCGGGCGGCGCCGCCTGAACGAGCCGCGGGCCGCTCGGACCTGGGAAAGCACGGACGCCGCTGCGTTGAGGGTACCGGTGTGGCGAAGCAGGCTGACGAGCCTGCCCTTCAGGCTGACGGCATAGCTCAGCCGATCGAGCGAGTTGACCAACTGGGTGCTCTGCAGGGAGAGACGATCGAGCCGCTCGACCATGCGACTCTCGAGTTCTCCCAGGGCCGACCTCAAGTCGTCCTGCAACAGCGCTGGCTCGGGACGCGGTGGCCGCACGGCAGCGGGCATTGCAGTGATCTGGCCCTTAACCGCGACCGCCAGAGCGCCGGAGGCCGAGATTGGTGCGAGCGCAAATCCATGTCGAGCAAGCTCGTCCTCGGTGATATCGCCCCTGCCAAAGACAAGGACGCCATTCTTCGCCACCGCGCCAAGCGCAACTCCGAGATCCGAGGGCGGCAATGGTCCGCTCACGACGCAAGCCGCGACGTCGACCGCATCCTCGCCTTGGCCAAGAACGGCATAACCGACGGCTTGAAGAAGCGGCATCATGTGTCCGCCCTGGTCAAGCACCAGAATGCGGGCTGGGGGCGAGCAGTGCGCATAGAGCAGAACCGCGGCCTGGAACGCCGCCCCTTCCATCGGCGACACCGCGTCAGACATGATCACCATCTACGTTTCCTGCTTGTCCTTATCGCCGACCTCCCCGATACGCCCGCAGCCATCACGCCGCCAGGCACCGCCCCGAAGGACTATCGGTTCGGGAGATCGTCAGGGTCTTGTCCAATATGACGGGATTTGGCCGAAAGCAGCATGGCCGCCGCATCATCTCGGCCCACTGTCAACCCCAATGCCTGGAGCAAGTCAATCCCGATCGGACCCGACTTTCCCCGGTGGGGTTGGATCGATTTGCCACAATTCAGCCCGTGGGATAGGCAACGCGCACGAAGGTTCGGGTCGCGCCAGTACGCTCGGCAAGCGTGACAGCATGTGTCACCGGCGCATCGCCGATAGGAGGTTGAATTGCATCCACGCTATCGTCAGACCTGCCGCGTTTGCGGCTCGGCTCACCTGTCCCCCGTCATCGATCTCGGCGCACAATATCTGCAGGGGTCCTTCGTCAAACCCGGCACCTTGATGCCGCCTATCCGCAAGTTGCCCACGCAACTCGTCCGCTGCGACGTTACGCGCAACGAGAATGGCTGCGGCCTGTTGCAGCTCGCCCATTCCTTCCCGCCCGAAATCCTCTACGCGAACTATTGGTACCGTTCTGGCACGAACCAGACCATGCGCGACCATCTCGCAGGCATCGTGGCCAGTGCCCGCAAGATCGTGCCGGAGGATACGGCGACAGTTCTCGACATCGGGTGCAATGACGGCACCTTGCTCAACGTGTTTCCTGCCAGCATCAGAAAATTCGGCGTCGACCCCTCGGACATCGCCAACGAGATCAGCAGCGACGTCACCGTCATCAACACGGTATTCCCTTCGGAACAGGCCACAGCCGCCATCCCGGCAGGCAAGGTCGATATCGTGACCTCGATCGCGATGTACTATGATCTGGAAGATCCGGTCAGCTTCGCCAGAGGTGTCCAGCGTCTTCTCTCGCCCAACGGCATCTGGATCTTCGAGATGTCCTACCTGCCACTGATGCTGCTGCAGAACTCGTTTGACACGATCTGCCACGAGCATCTCGAGTATTACAGCCTGGCTGTCCTTGAGTGGATCGCTGCCCAGGCCGATCTTCGCCTGTTCAAGGTCGAGCTCAATGACAGCAACGGCGGCAGCATTCGTTGCTACGCCTGCCAGGCGACGAACAGCAGCCACGGCTCGCCGGAGGATCGCGCTCATCTGCACAGGGTGCGGATCAAAGAGTTCGAGATGGAGCTGGATACCGACCAGCCCTATATCGAGTTCCAGCGCCGCATCGAAACCCTCAAGAGGCAGTTGAACACGCTGCTGTTCGACATCCGCGCCAGGGGCGAGCGCATCCACATCTACGGCGCATCGACCAAGGGCAATGTCCTGCTGCAATGGTACGGCATCAACCGCGTCATGGTCGATTGCGCCGCGGACCGTAACCCGCAGAAGGTTGGTGCCAAAACGCTGGGAACCGATATCCCGATCATCTCCGAGGCAGAATCCCGCGCATCCGAGCCGGACTATTATCTCGTCTTGCCCTGGCACTTCCGGGCGGAGTTTCTTCGGCGTGAGCGCGACGCCATATTGGCCGGCACGAAGATGATTTTCCCCCTGCCGCATATCGAAATCGTCTCGGCGGAGAATTACGACGAGGCTGTGGAGCGATCGAACGACCAGATCGCCTATCTCGACGCCCTGCACCCGGGCACGCAGGGTTGAGTTCGCAATGAGCGTGGTACTTGTCCTCGGCGTCAACGGTCAGGATGGGAGCTATCTGGCTGATGCTTTCTTGCGCCGGGGGCACACAGTCGTGGGAATCGGCCGCGATGCCGCGTCACGGCGCGCATTTCCAGCGGACCGGTTTCGCTATGTCGCGCTTGATCTCACCAACGCAGAGGCGCTTGCGACGCTGCTMGATGAGGTGAGGCCCGATGTCGCCTGCCATTTTGCGGCAGTCCATGGCGCGATCGGTGCCGGGTTCTCCTATGAACCCGTCTGGCGCGAACTGATGCAGGTCAACGTCTTTGCGCTTCATGCGCTGCTTGAACACGCCCGCGTCAGCTCTCCCGGCATGCGAATATTCTATGCTGGCTCAGCCAAGGTGTTCGCGGAGCCATGGGCGGGTATCCTCGACGAATCAAGCCCAATGCGCTCGACCTGCCTTTATGGCGTCAGCAAGCTCGCAGCGCGCGACCTCATGGCAGAATATGCACGCCGCCACGCGGTTTCGAGCACCAATCTCGTCCTGTTCAACCACGATTCACCGCGTCGGCCGCAGCAGTTCTTCCTTCCTACGATCGCGGCGGCGCTGCGTTCCGCCAATAAGGGCGAACGCCAGCCCACCCGTATCAATACGCTCGACTTCAGGCTTGACTGGAGCTCCGCCGACGAGATCATGGATATCGTCGCAGACCTCGCCTTTGCCCCGCCGGTCAGCGAACTCCTCGTCGCATCGGGGCGCACGGTACTGGCGCGCGAGGCCGTCACTGAGGCGTTTCGCCGGCACGGACACGACATCGCGGACCATATCGTGGAATCGAGTCCGCGCCGGGATCCCGGCCCTGATTTCCAGGTCGATATTTCGATCTTGGCCGCGGTGGCGGGACGACGGCCGCAAAAGACAATCCAGGACATCATCGACGCGATCGCCTTCGGCGAAGCATGAGCTGCTTGCGCCGGCCAGAACCTGCCTGCATGAACGGCCAGAAACTAGGGACAAGAAACGGTCATGGATCGCATTCTGTTGGGGCAGCTGGGTGCGGGAGGCGATTGCCTCTACGCAACGATATTGGCGCGCCAGCTCCGTGCGGATTTCCCGGAGGCGGAAATCTGCTGGGCCGTCTCGACCCAGTGCAAGGGCCTGCTGGTCAACAACCCTGACATCGATGCCGTATGGGAAATTCCCGTTGCCGACTGGAGCTATCATGAGATGGCCTGGCGGGTGTTCGAGCGTGAGGCGTACCGCCAGTACCAGCAACGCAATTTCGGCCTGATTCTGCTCTCGCAGATTTGGCCGAACAACTTCCAGAACTACGACGGAACTGTGCGTTCGTCGCTGTTGCGCGCATATGGCCGGCCCATTACCGTGCCGATCGAGAATGTCATTTGCCTGACGGACGAGGAAATCGCCCGGGTCGAAGACTTTGCCCGTGAAAACCGGCTTCCGGACACCGAGCACACCATTCTGTTCGAATGCTCGTCGAAGAGCGGACAATCCTCCGTGACCCCTGAGAGCGCGCAGGACATCGCTGCGGAGATTTATGCGCTACTCCCGCACTCTCGCGTCATCTTCTCCACGCACCTGCCGATGGAGCTTCGAGATGAGCGTTCGCTCTATGCAGGCACCTTGAGTCTGCGGGAAGTCTCGCACCTGACCCATCACGTCTCGCTCTTCGTCGGAACAGGCAGCGGTGGGACGGTCGCCGCCTCATCAACCGCGGCCCGCATTCTGCCCATGGTCCAGGTCCTGAAGGCCTCGACCTCGGTCTTTGCCTCGTTCGCTCATGACTTCGAGTATTTTGACCTGCATGAGCGTCAGGTTCTGGAACTTACCGACGAGGATCCGAAGCTCCTCGCCCGCGCGATCGCGAGTGCTTGCACATCCGGCGTCGCCAAAGCCCGGGCCGAGTATGGCACGCCCGTCCAGGTCGAGTTCACACACTATCTGAACACCATTGAGACCTATCTCATGAGATTCTTCAGATTCCTGGATGCCGCTCGCTCGTTGCAGATTACGGCACGGCGCTACGGTTGGAGCCCACAGCTTCTGGCATTCGCGAAAGAGCGAGTCTCACCGCGTCTCGAACAGGATCCTTCCTGGTATTTCCAACCCAACCGGCATAAGGGGGCAGCCTTCAGAGCAGAAATAGCCGCTCCTGCCCCTCCCCCCGCCACTCAGCGCCTTTGGTCGGAACCGGCGGACTCTGCGTGATGCCGCCGCGGGCTGCCGCTCAATACGCCGAGTAGCTCTTTTCTTCGACGATAAAGCTGCCCAGCACGTCGTTGATCTGGCGTTTGATCGCCGCGCGTTCGTCATTGGTCCGATAGACCGAGCGCGCAGTCTCCACAAAGGCCGGGCCGAAGTCCTTGGCGCGCTCAAGATCGCGAATGTTGTCCTCGATTTCCCAGATCCGGCTGTTGACGTCCTTGAGGCGCATCGCCAGGGTCGGCAAAGTCGAATTCAAGGCCAGAAGAGCCTGATAATCGCCAAGCAGCGTCTCGAATTCCCGTTGGATATTGGCGAGCTTGCTGGAATCGGCAATCCGTTCCAGCTTGATTTCGAGGATCGTGACCTTGTCGATCAACTCACCGGGGGCCACCGCGATCACTACTTGCATTTCTTCCATTCCGCAGCCGGTTGCGAGAACTGATCAAGCCGCGCCGATGGCGTTCGACTTCAGCATTACATCGGCGTAGATCGCCGCAGGCGCATGCCCCTCGACAGGAGGCAGGAGATTCAGGAACTCCGCGGCGATATCGTACATGCGGTAGTTGGCGTGAGCGATCAGCGCGGCCTTTGCCGTCTTCTGTACGCCGCGTTCCCTCAAGCTCGCCGGGCTTCTGAAGTAGATTGCCTCGCCCCACAGCAGTCGTGACTGCGCGATAGGGCGCGGCAAGCCGCGAGCAGTGGCGTATCCAGCACTGACGATATCGATCATCTCGAAGCCCGCGGCACGCAAATGCGCGTCCACCTCGCCAAAAAGTGGCTGGTCCTTGTAGACATGCGAAAACTCCACTTCGCAATGCACCACGATGGCCTTGTCCAGAGCAGCGGGAGCCCCCTTGAGCACGTCGAGTTCGCCGCCCTGCACGTCGATCTTCAGGAAATCGCAATCGGTGATCTCGGCGACGTCATCCAGTCGGGTCGTCAAGACCGAGGATTCATGGACAGTCCGGCACATCTCGGAGAGGGACTCGAAGCGGTCGAGGAGCTCGTAATTCGTCGCGAAGAGCGATGACGTAGCGTCAAATTTGTTGACATGAAAGGTGCGCTGACTGCCGTCTCCGACGAAATAGTTCAACATCTTGACGTCGTTCTCGTTGCGGGCGCGTTTCTCCGCAGCGGCTTCGAGAGGCTCAAAGCCGATCACGTCGGCAAGCCGGAGATCGACGAGAGGCTGATAGGCGTGTTGTTCCGTCGTCAGTTCCTGGGCGCCGATATCGACGACCACAATGCGCGGCAATGATTTGCCCGGCAGCACATCCGCAGGGAACGGTGCCGGCTTGCCGAGTTCAGCCCCATGAACTTTGAGACCTCCTGCCCGCTCGGCCACCTGCAATCGAATCGCAAGTGCATTGCGCTCATTCAGAAGCGCGTCGCGCTCACTTGCTGCCAGATGATAGTGGTGCTTGAAATGCTCGAGCTCGCGCTGGACAAGGTCAGCAACTTCGCGGGCAGGCGGGGCCGAGCCACCTGGTGCCACTTCCGCGCTACTCGACGGATGTCGCAACCACGCAGCAAGCATCTGTTTGATACCCAAATCCACACCCCTGTTCCCTCAGCCTTGAAGACCATGGCCGGACCATTTCCGTTAACATGCGGTCGCAGGCTTTGCAGATCGCACGCGAAGGCACAAAATCGCTGGTCGCGCTGCCTTCTATATCCGATGCTGGCGCGTCGGCAATCGTTCGCAGCACGATTTGGAAGGCCGAACCGCAGCGACAGCTCAGGCATTCTCTTTCGGAGTTGGCTTGCCCCTAGCCTCTGCAGGAGGCTTGCCGCATGACGTCTCCAGCACGRCCAACCGCGACGCAAGACTGTCATAGAGACCAGACAACCGCTCGATCTCGAGCATCTGGGAATGCACCCGCATCGAAACCGTCTCAGTCAAGGCGGTCTCGAACTTCACCATCGCAGCCGAGCAATCCGATAGCTGCCGTCGCAGTTCAGCAAGCTGCGCATCATGGGCGTCGATTGACCTGATTAGGCTTCGGATTAACGGCAGACGCAGCAGGGCTGGGGTAAGCACTTTGATCATCATTGAATGTCCAAGATGGATGGCGACCGGCAATCTGACCTGCCGGTAGGCCCCGTGCCGTGCAGGATGCGCCGATCACGCTATTGCATTGCCGCGAGCCAAGCCTGCGAATAAGGCTCCGCGATTTCTCCGAGGATGATCGTCTCGCCAGTGACAACATCGATCACGGGCATGTCCGCGATGATGGCCAATCGCTCCAGCCCGCTGGCGAAAGAAAGCGCTCCCTGCTGGTCGCGGCTGTCGCGATGGCGGGCTGGCCAGACCTTTATCTCTCCCAAAAGATCGAGCACGGGTCCCGCCAAATCATCCCTGACGAAAAAGGCATTGATTCCATGGCTGTTGGTTCCGATGAGACGGTAGCCCTTCTGGCGCGCGCAATACTCCAGCGCCTTGATGGAGGCGCCGAAGTAAAGCCCGCTCGCATGGCGCTCGAAGCGTGTTGCGAAAGGCTCATAAGGCACACTCACAGCGCGGGTATCGCCGAGGATCGGGTTACATTCACAAATGACGAGCGCGGGATTGACCGACGTGATGGCCTGCCAAACCCAATAGTCATTTCCATCGATATCAACCGACAGAATTCCCAACTCCCCCTCGAAGCCGGCCTCCGCGATCAGCTCGTCGATATTCTCGCGCGTCACGAAGGCAGCTTTTGCCGTAAGGTCATGCCGCCAAAACCATGACTGAGTGCGCAGCGACGACATATTCTCCGTGCTGCCATCGATAACGAGACCCTTCCAGTTACGATTATGCAACAAGAAGCGGCAGTTCGCCTCCCGGAATGTCTCGACGCCAAACTCGATGAAACGCGTGTTGGGCATATCGATATGGCGGCACAACCACTCGACGATGCCGTCCTCGCCCCATTGCGAATAGACCCGGAATTCGACCTCGCTCAGATCGCGGATGCGCCTTCCCATCGGCAAGGCCATCGCCGCCACACGCCCTTGAAGCTGAAGCGAGCGCTCGGCGAAATCGGCGAGCACAAGTGACGTCATCCGGGTTTCGCCTGTCACCTCCACGATTCGTTGTTCGGACAACGCGAGGCGGTGTTTGGCGGAGGCCATCCAGCGGGCGATAGGCAACTTCACAAGAACCTCGAGGGGTCGAACATCACAGTCAGTACCCGCGAATCTGCTATGATCTGAGGTTGCGCCGACACTCGGGCAGTACCCCGGAAGAAGTGCACTGAGAACGACGTTTCGCTAGCATCTGAGCGTCGCGCTTGGCAAGCAAGTGACTGCCGCAGACGACAGCCGAATGATCAGACGAAACGATAGCCCGCCGTCACTGGCAGGCGACCGACTCCGTCGAATTCGCTTGAGGCGGCGCTGGGCCCAACCTCGATCCGAGCGATCCGCTCCCGGGTATCGTGGTGGACGCCGCTGTCACCCGAGCCGGCCTTCTCGTTATCTGCAGCAATCACCGTCAATCCGTAAGAGCCCGGCGAAAGCGCCATCTCGATCTTGAACACTGCCTCACACGTTTCCCCTGGCGCGAGGTCGGCCAGCATGACGCCATGGTTCAGCACGCCCTCCGAGTAGAGGAGATTTCCGCTGAGCGCGATAAGTGCAAATCCGAGATTGGGACGCTTCACATGTCCGTTTGCCCTCGCCACGACCTTCAGAACCAAGGAATCGCCGCAAGCGCAGGCTTGCACATCCACACCTTTGTCGTCGCGAAGGCGAACTTCGGTGAGGGTGAGCCCCTGCGAACCAAAGCCGTCGACGCCGTTGATCAAATTGGCCATTCTGGACAAACCTTACGAAATGGGCTGGGTCGGATTTGGGGACTGTCGCAGCAGCGGTGCTTGCCCCTCGACGGTATAGCTCCTAATAGACGCGCTTCCTGGCGAATTCCAGCTGATCGAAACGATGAACGCGCCCGCATTGCTGAACGCATCCCAATCGAGCGATCCGGCGATCCGCGTTGACCGTCTCTCGAAGAGCTTCAAGGTCTATCAGAAGCCGATGGGCCGTATCGCGGACTATATCTGGCCCAAGCCCGGCCGCTATGACGAGGTCACGGCCCTCGACGACATCAGCTTCAGCGTTTCTCGAGGCGAGTGCTTCGGCATCGTCGGCATCAACGGGTCGGGCAAGAGCACCCTCCTCAAGCTGATTACCGGAACTCTTCTGCCGACCAGCGGAACCATTGCAGTCAACGGCCGTGTGCTCGCATTGCTTGAGCTCGGCGGAGGGATCAATCCCGAGCTCACCGGGCGCCAGAATGTAATCGTCAGCGCCGCGATGCTGGGCTTCCCTGAGGACTACGCCGCGTCCCGCATGGGCGAGATCGAGGCCTTTGCAGATATAGGGGCCTTTTTTGACAGGCCGATGAGAATATACTCCTCCGGCATGTATGTCCGGCTGGCTTTCTCGATCTATCTGTTCATGGATCCGGAAATCCTGATCGTGGACGAAGCTCTGAGCGTTGGCGACATCTTCTTCCAGCAGAAATGCTACGAGGCGCTGCGCAAGATCATGCAAGCAGGCACGACGGTACTCTTTGTCTCGCATGATACCGGTGCGGTGCAGAAACTCTGCCAGCGAGCGCTTCTGCTCGATCACGGGCGCGTCGAATTCATCGGGCTTCCCGACAATACGATCAACCGCTACTATACCAAACTCGGACACAAGACCGAGGCGGCCCGCAAGGACGCGGAGAATGGCGCAGCGGCGGACGACATCGCTGCTCTGCCGGATGCGGACGCCGACGAGGTTCTTCGCGGCAATATCCTCAATTCCGGAGCCATCCTATCCGCGGGAGGGGAATTGGCCCTCACCGCCGTGCGGTCCTGCGCCCCTGGTGGGGGCCCGTTCGTCTCGCAACGCCAGGGCACGGAGCTCGTCCTTGACCTCGTCGTCGAGGCCCTGAAGCCCTTGGCCGAAGGCGATATCTCTTTTTCGCTCCATGACCGCTTCGGCGAACTGGTGTTCAGCACCTCCAGCGCTCGCCTTGGCAAGCCAATCGGCAAGATGGAGCAAGGACAGCGCGCGATCGTTCGTTTCGTCGTGGAGTGTTTGGTCCCCGTTGGTGAATACACCTACAGGATCGGGCTGACGACGGGCAGCGACGTCGTACCTTCGCAGACCGAGATGCTTGGACCGATCCTGATCACCTGGGACAAGCCGACGAGCCGCTTCTACGGCCAGATCGGCCTTCCCAGCCAGCTCTTGAGCGCGACGCCGCAGCGAAGCGGACAGTGACCGGGACGACAGATATGATCCGCGATCTACTGCAGCATCACCGCTTCGTCTTCGCTAATGCGTGGACCGAAACGCGGTATCGCTACGCCGGCACTGCGATGGGAGCGTTCTGGCACATTGTCCAGCCACTGATGCTGATCGTGCTCTTCGCCTTCATCTTCGCTGGAATTTTCCCGACGCGCCCGGGCGCAGGCGGCAGGGTGAGTTCGCTGGTCTTCATCATGTCGGGCATGCTGCCATGGCTGGCGTTCGCCGACTGCCTGAGCCGCTGCACGACATCACTGACGGATAACGCCCATTATCTTCGGAAGATCGCTCTGCCGGAAATCCTGTTCGTGGCGCGCACCGGGGTGGTTGCCGCGATCATGATGACGCTGTCACTGGCGCTCACCGCCGCGACGGCGCTGCTATCGGGCGTCGTGCCGAACTGGTCCTGGCTGACGATCCCGCTCGCCGGCTTGCTGATGGTCGGCTTTGGCTTCGGCCTTGGCCTGATCCTGTCTCCAATCCACGTGTTCTTGCGCGACACCGGCCAGGCCGTCAGCGTGTTCACGCAATTCTGGATGTGGCTGACGCCAATCGTCATGACCGAGGAATTGCTTCCCGCGGTGTTGCGCCAGTTTCAGATCGTCAACCCGGCCTACTGGTTCGTACGCGCCATCCGGCAACCGCTGATTGCAGGCGAAGCTGCGGATGCGACCACGTGGATCGTGATGGTCGCGCTGACAGTCGTCAGCATCGCGCTGGGGCGACGTCTGCTCGGCCGCGTGCGATCAGACGTCCGCGACATGGTGTGACCTCCCCGCGCGAAGCAATATCTCAGCCTCGGTTGGCGCTAGCGCAGGATCACAGCCACGTTGGAGCTCATGGGGCCCAGCGGGAGTCCTGTCATCACGAATTGTGGCGCCCGGTTGCCCGGCCATTCGCGTGCGATCAGGCTTCTGTCCAGAAAATCCATGTTGGCGGGGTTGATCCAGTGGTCATATTTCGTCCCCGCAAGCAATTTCCGGAATAGCCCCGGAGCGTAGTGCAGCAAAGGCAGGCTGGTATGGTGCTCGACCGGGAACCAGCGGTTCGGAAAGGTTATGAATACCGCGGAGGCAACCCTGAGGTGCTCGGCGATGAAGGCCTTGCGCTGCTCCGAACCACCAACATGCTCTATGACCGCATTCGAGCAGGCAATGTCGAAGCTCTTGTCCGCGAAGGGCAGGCGCTCACCCGGYACGATCTGCTGAAAGGCGACCTTCGGATATGCGGCCACAACAGCCTCGCCGTTGCCAATGCCGGCGCAGGTGATCTGTTCGGGCCACGGATAGTGCTTCTCAAGGAAATTGGCGCCGTCGTTCTCGTCGTCGGAGACTCCGATATCCAGAACACGCGTCTGTGCCGTCGGAGCCAGCTCGCGCATGAACAGGTCGAACATCGACATGCGAGCCTTCTTGAGAAGGTTCATGGCGAAGGATTTGTCGACGCCGTCGCGATAGTAGATCGAGTCGATATTCGCGTCGTTTCCGTCTGATTGATTCACTAAGAGCTCTCCGGCGGCTTTGGATTCAGGGCGACCGGCCGGGCCCGACCGTGGAAGACGAACTTGTCGTAAAGAAAGAAGTTCACGACCAGCCCAACCGCAGCTCCCGCCAGATATGAAGGGATATGGGCAAACGCCGCATCGTAAGGCGCAATCACTGACAGCGCCACCAGGTTGGAACTTGCGCCTGCTGCGCTCGCTCCGAGATAGCGCAGGAATTCTACCGGCGCAGGGTCAGCCCTGCCAGCAGAGAACGTGACCCGGCGGTTCAGGAGCCACGTCACCAGCAATGCGATGAACGATGCAGCGATTCTGGACCAGACATAGTGTACCCCGAGCCCGGACACGAGGGCGAAGAACGCCAGCGCATCGACGAGGAAGCCGACAGCTCCAACTCCCAGGAAGCGCCGAAACGTCTGCAGCAGGGCGGAAGCTCGCGAATGCGGCGCCATGTCTTGTCCGTCTCGAACTAGGCTCGGCTGATCGCCGGGAATCCGAGATAGGCAAGGCGCTTCAACTCACGGCGGCCGCGCGTGACAGTGTCGAGAATGAAGCCGCAGGATAGCGACAGCAGTGACGACAACATCAGCCCGACAGCCAGCACCGCCGTCGGCAGCCGCGGCACGAATCCAC
>NZ_JBFTRC010000149.1:0-13922 GCF_056399325.1 Allobosea sp. 01N443 | reverse complement strand
CTTCGATCCTGTTCAATATTCCCGGAGAGGCCTGGTCGGTYGCGACCACCTTCGACGGCTATCCGATGGCGGTGCAGGGCAAGGCGGCCGAGGCACTGACGGCCGCCTTCACGGCCTCGTTCATCGGGGCGCTGTCCGGCGTCATCCTGATTACCTTCGTCGCCCCCCTGGTCGCCTCCTTCGCGCTGCGCTTCGGGCCCGCCGAGTTCTTCGCCGTCTTCCTGCTGACCTTCTGCTCCTTCATCGGCATGGGCCGGGAAAACCGGGCAAAGATCCTGGCCTCGCTCTGCATCGGCTTCTTGCTGGCGGCAGTCGGGCTCGACTCGATCTCGGGCGATCTGCGCATGACCTTCGGCTCGACCGAGCTGATGCGCGGCTTCGACTTCCTTATCGTCGTAATCGGCCTGTTCGGCGTCAGCGAGATCCTGCTCACCGTCGAGGAGGGACTGGTCTTCAAGGGCAAGCAGGCGACGATCGATCTCAAGGTCGTGCTGCGGACCTGGGCCGGGCTGCCGCGCTACTGGGCGACGCTCGTCCGCTCCAGCCTCGTCGGCATGTGGATGGGCGTGACGCCCGGCGGCGCGATCGCCGCCTCCTTCATGGGCTATGGCCTCGCCAAGCGCTTCTCGCGGCGCGGCGCCAATTTCGGCAAGGGCGAGATCGAGGGCGTGCTTGCGCCGGAGACCGCGGCGCATGCCGCCGGCACCAGCGCCTTGCTGCCGATGCTGGCGCTCGGCATCCCGGGCTCGGCCACGGCGGCCGTGCTGCTCGGCGGCCTGCTGGTCTGGGGGCTTCAGCCCGGGCCGATGCTCTTCGTCGAGCAGAAGGACTTCGTCTGGGGGCTGATCGCCTCGATGTATCTCGGCAACCTCGCCGGCCTGATCATCGTGCTGGCGACCGTGCCGCTTTTCGCCGCGATCATGCGCATCCCCTTCTCCTTCGTCGCGCCGGTGATCCTGATCGTCTGCGCTATCGGCGCCTATACGATCTCCAACTCGATCTTCGACATCTGGCTGATGCTGATCTTCGGCATCATCGGCTATGTCTTCAAGAAGCTCGACTACCCGCTGGCGCCGCTGGTGCTGGCGCTGGTCCTGGGCGACCGGGCCGAGGACGCTTTCCGGCAGGCCCTGCTCGGCTCGGGCGGCAGTCTCGGGGTCTTCTTCGCCAACGGGCTCGTCACGACACTGGTWGCGCTCGCGATGATCCTGCTCTTCTGGGGGCCGGTGTCGGACCTGATCGGGGCGGTGCGGCGCAGAAGCGGCCGGGCCGGAAAGGCGGCAGAAGCCGCCGAGTGAGAATGCGTTCGGACGCGAACGCGGGTCGTCCCGGCCAAATTGAAACGCAGAGCCGGGTCGAGATGAACTGGAATGGATACGTGACGCGATGACCCATGCTGCCCCCCTCGCCAAACAGGGCTCGCGCAATCTCGGGCTCGAACGGCGCCTCGCCCAGGCGCTCGAAGGCGAGGTCCGCTTCGACGCATTCACGCGCGGGCGTTATGCCACCGACGCCTCGATCTACCAGATCATCCCGCAGGGTATCGCCTTTCCGAAGAGCGAGACCGACATTGCGGCCGCGCTCCAGATCGCGGCCGAGCACGGCGTTCCGGTGATCGCGCGCGGCGGCGGCACGTCGCAAAACGGCCAGCCGATCGGCGATGCGCTGATCCTCGACATGAGCCGGCATTTTAACGCGATCCGCGACTATGACCCGGCCTCGCGCACGGTCTCGGTCGCGCCCGGCATCGTGCTGGAGCAGCTCAACAGCCATGTGAAGAAGGACGGCCTGTTCTTCCCGGTCGAGCCCTCGACCGCGAGCCGCTGCACCATTGGCGGCATGGCCGGCAACAACTCCTCCGGCGCGCGCTCGCTGCGCTACGGCAAGATGGTCGACAATGTCATTGCCCTGCGGGCGCAGTTCCATGACGGCGAGGCCTTTGCGCTGGGCGAGAACCCGGTCGGCGACAATGCCTCGGTCAGGACGCGGGACCTGATGACGCGGATGCTGTCCCTGGCGGACGGGCACCGCGACGAGATCGAGCGCATCTTCCCGAAGGTGCAGCGCCGGGTCGGCGGCTACAATCTCGACGAGCTGCTCCCGGCCCGGCCGAACCTGTCGCATCTGCTGGTCGGCTCGGAAGGCACGCTCGCGATCACCACGGAGGCGACGCTCAGGCTCTCGCCCCTGCCGACCCACCGCGTCATGGGCGTCTGCCATTTCCCGGATTTTCGTGCGGCGATGGAGACGACGCAGCATATCGTGGCGCTGGGTCCGGTCGCGGTCGAGCTCGTCGACAACAATGTGCTGGTGCTCGGTGCCGATATCCCGCTCTTCGTGCGAACGCTCGCCGACATCACCAGGGGCCAGCCGAACTGCCTGCTGCTGGTCGAATTCGCCGGCGACGATCTCGCGGCGCTGAAGTACGACCTGAAGCGGCTCGACCAGTGCATGGCCGATCACGGCTTTGCCGACGCGGTCGTCGAGGTCGTCGAACCGGCACGGCAGAAGCCGGTCTGGGAGGTGCGCGAGGCCTGCCTCAATATCATGATGTCGATGAAGGGCGACGGGAAGCCGGTCTCCTTCATCGAGGACTGCGCCGTCCCGCTCGAACATCTCGCCGACTATACCGACGCGGTGACCGAGCTCTTTACCCGTCACGGCACGCGCGGAACCTGGTACGCCCATGCCTCGGTCGGCTGCCTGCACGTCCGCCCGATCCTGAACATGAAGGACGAGGCCGGGGTCAAGGCGATGCGCGGCATCGCCGAGGCCGCCTGCGACCTCGTGCGCCAGTTCAAGGGCTCCTATTCCGGCGAGCATGGCGACGGCATTTCCCGCTCGGAATTCGTCGAACCGATGTTCGGCGGCCCGCTGACGCGCGCCTTCGAGGCGGTGAAGGACGGGTTCGACCCGGAGAACCGGCTGAATCCCGGCAAGATCGTGCGGCCGCTCAAGATGGACGATCGCAGCCTGATGCGGTTTCCGCCGGGCTATGCGACGCCTATCCCGGCCGCAACCGCACTCGATTGGTCCGATTGGGGCGGGCTCGGCGGCGCCGTCGAGATGTGCAACAACAATGGCACCTGCCGGAAACTCTCCGGCGGCACGATGTGCCCGTCCTATCGCGCCACCAGGGACGAGACCCATCTGACGCGCGGGCGCGCCAACAGCCTGCGCCTCGCGATCTCCGGGCAGCTCGGCCCCGACGCCTTCACCTCGCCTGAGATGAAGGAGACGCTCGATCTCTGCGTCTCCTGCAAGGGCTGCAAGCGCGACTGCCCGACCGGCGTCGACATGGCCCGGATGAAGATCGAGTTCCTCCACCATTATCACCAGCGCCATGGCTTGCCCCTGAAGGAACGGCTGATCGCCTGGCTGCCGCGCTATGCGCCCTATGCCGCGAAACTGGCGCCGCTGATGAACCTGCGCGATCGCATCCCTGCTCTGGCCAAACTGAGCGAGCGCTGGCTCGGCTTCAGCGCGCGCCGCTCGCTGCCGGTCTGGCGCAAGCCCTGGGTGCAGGCCGGCAACCCGGCAACGCCTGGCGATGTGAAGGGCGACGGCCGCGACATCGTGCTCTTCGGCGATACGTTCAACCGCTACTACGAGCGCGAGAATATGGAGGCGGCTGAGCGCGTGCTCGCGGCCGGCGGCTATCGCATCCACAAGGTCGAACCGGCTGACGGCGGCAGGCCGCTCTGCTGCGGACGGACCTTCCTCTCGGCCGGATTGGTCGACGAGGCGCGCATCGAGGCCAAGCGCACGCTCGATGCGCTCTCGCCCTATATTGCCGGGGGCGCCCGCATCGTCGGGCTCGAACCGTCCTGCCTGCTGACCTTCCGCGACGAGTTTGGCGCGATCCTGCCCAAGGAGCAGGTTGAACCCGCGGCCAGCGCGGCTTTCCTGCTCGAAGAGCTGCTCGCGGCCGATATCAAGGCGGGGACGACCACGTTGCCGCTGAAGGACCAGGCGGGCCGCGTCGCCCATCTGCACGGGCATTGCCACCAGAAGGCGTTCGCGGCGATGGGCGCCGTCGAGGCGACGCTCCGCGCGATTCCGGGTCTCGACGTCAAGCCGATCGAGTCGAGCTGCTGCGGCATGTCGGGTGCCTTCGGCTACGGCGCGGACACCATGGATGTCTCGCTCGCCATGGCCGAGCTCTCGCTGCTGCCGGCAGTGCGCAAGGCAGGCGCGCAGGACCTCGTCGTTGCCGATGGCACGAGTTGCCGCCACCAGATCCACGATGGTGCAGGCCGAGAGGCGCTGCATGTCGCCCGCGTGCTCGACATGGCGTTGGAGGGCTGACGCGAAAAGCCGGAGCGGCAGCAGGCATCCCAACCAAGGACCCGGACAAACGGGTGAGCCGAAGGAGGACGGACGATGCTAAGGACGATGCTTCTGACTGGCGTCACGGCGCTGATCGCTGCCGGAGGAATACAGGCCGCCATGGCAAAGGACTATTTCCTCGCAAGCGGGCGCTGGGACAATGTCGTCCTGGTGATCGACCTCGAAAGGGCGATCGATCCGGCCAATGACGGCACGCCGAAAGCGGTGGTGAACCGCATCCGCGTCACGCCCGATATCGACGCGACCGGGACCGGCAAGGCCGACACAATCTCCAGCGGCCAGCCGATCACCATCACCATCGCGCCGGATTACCGGCGCGCCTATGTGGTCAATCATTCCGGCCGCACCAGGCCCGACGATGCCGCCGCCTTCCAGCACGGCCATGCCGGCACCGTCACCATCGTCGATCTCAAGAAGGCGCTCGATCCGGCGAGCAACGGCACGCTTGCGGCCGTCGAGGGTTATATCGAGACGGAAGGCTTTGGGCCGACCGGCTTCGCGATCGCTCCTGACGGCCGGCATGCCGCGCTCGCCCATGCCGAACAGAAGGGCGACGAGGATGGCGGCCGCCATATCAGCATCGTCGACCTCGCCAGCAACAAGGTCATTCGTCGGGTCGAGCAGGCTTTCGGCAAGCCCGGCTTCCCATGCCCTCCCGATCCCGTGCCGCACCGCGCGCCCGACCCGAAATTCGGCTGTTTCCCTGACACCAACGGCGTGACGATCAGTCCGCTCGGTGGGGGCACGATCTTCGGCGCCAATGGCGGAACGGACGATATCTCGGTGATCAGCCTGCAAAAGGCGATTGCGGGTGAAGTCGGAGCGGAGATCGCGCGCATTCCCGTGCAGGCGGGCGGCTTCGGCATCTCGACCAGCCCGGACGGCAAGCTTGTGGCGCATGCCTCGCGCGAGAACGCGCAGACCGACAGGCCCGGCAATACCGTCTCGATCATCGATGTCGAGAAGGCGCTGTCGGACCCTGCCAAGGCCGAGGTCGCCCGCGTGCTGGTCGGCACCGACGACAAGTCCGTGCCGACACGCCCCTTCGTGGCGGCGTTCCTGCCGGACGGCAAGCGCATCCTGTCGACGCATTTCCGCTCGAACAATATCGACATCATCGATGTCGCCAAGGCCATCGCCGGGCAGCCGGCAACGATCAAGAGGGTCGAGTTGAAGACGCCCGGCGGCGAGCCCTCCCGCCCGCGCGGCATCGCGATCACCCCCGACGGAAAATATGCCGCGATCACCGGAGCGCCCAAGGGCAAGTCGAATTCCAGCGTGGTCTGGATCGTCGATCTCGCGAGCTACGAGGTGAAGGGCCGCGTCACCGAGATCGGCAATGAGAGCTACATGATCGGCGCCTTCCAGGCGAACTGATCACGACGGGGCCTGCGTTGGCGGCGGGCGGTCAGGCATCGGGCCGCATGGCCAATGCCAAGTCCCGGCTGGTAGAGAGCAGGACAACGCGCGTCATTCCGGTGCCGGGACAGGCACGGCCGGGACGACGCGCGGGTTCTCCAGCCGTCAGCGCAATCGATGCTTCAATTCCTTGCCACCAGCACGCCGTTCTTCGCGGTGATCGCGCTCGGCGCATTGGTTTCCGGCCGCACGCTGTTCGGCCCCGATTCCGTCAGGGTGCTCAACACCTTCGCCTTCATGATCGCGACGCCGGCAATGGTGCTGCGCGTGATGTCGCGGCAGCCGATCGCCGAGCTCTGGAACACGACCTTCTTCGTGGCGCTGGCAGCAATCGGCGTGACGATCATGGCGCTTGGCATCCTCATCGGCACGCGGTTGCGCGCCCTGCCCTTCCCCAATGCGGTCTCGCGCGGGCAGAGCCTCGTCGGCGGCAATTTCGCCTTTCTCGGCATTCCCCTGATGCTGGCCTTCCTCGGCGAGCGCGCCGCAGCGCCGATCGCGATCGGCCTGATCTGCGACACGGCGCTGGTCGTGCCCCTGTCGATCGGGCTGATCGAGGCCGGGCGCGGCGCCGGTTCGGCACCCGCCATTGCCGGCCGGCTCATTCGCGGCACGATCCTCAACCCCTTCATGCTGTCGATCGCAGGCGGCCTCGCGCTCTCGGTCAGCGGGGTCGCGATCCCGGAACCGGTCGACCGCTTCCTCTCCTTCCTCGGAAATGCGGCTGCGCCGGTCGGCGTCTTCGCGCTCGGCCTCGCGGCGCGACAATGGAGCGGTGGCGGCAGCAAGCTCCCGGCCCTCGGGATTGCACCACTGGTCGTCGGCAAGCTCGTGCTGCACCCGCTGGTGACCTGGATCGTGCTTGCCGTCGTGCTCAAGCTTGACGCGTTCTGGGTCACGGCCGGCGTGCTCTATTCGGCCCTCCCCATCGCGGCGAATGTCTTCGTCATCTCCGAGCGCTTCGAGACCGATAGCCGGCCAATCGCGGCTGCGATCGTGCTCTCCACGGCCCTGGCGGCGCTGACCTTCCCCGTCGCGATCTGGCTGGTCTCGGCTGCCACGGGAGCGCCGTAGCGCTCTCTTCGCAACTGCAACCGTGCCCTTGCGCTGTTGCCTGTAGTCAGCGGCTTGGCGAGACGGCTAGAAACAGCCGGTCGGCGGGTCCGTCCGCGCGGCGCGATGGAACCGCCGGAGGCATCATGACCAGCCAGCTCTTCACCCCGTACAAGCTCGGCGGCCTCGAACTCGCCAACCGCATCGTGATCGCGCCGATGTGCCAGTATTCGGCCGAGGATGGCCGGGCGACCGACTGGCATACGATCCATCTCGGCCATCTCGCCCTGTCCGGCGCCGCGCTGATGTTCATCGAGGCGACGGCCGTCGAGCCGGAGGGCCGGATCAGCCCGCTGGACCTCGGCCTCTGGTCGGACGAGACGGAAGCGGCCCTGGCCAGGACGCTGGCGGCGGTCCGTGCGTATTCCGACATGCCGATCGGCATCCAGCTCGGCCATGCCGGGCGCAAGGCCTCGGTGGCCGCGCCCTGGACAGGCGGCGGCCAGCTCGGGCTCGACCAAGGCGGCTGGCAGACGCTTGCCCCGTCCGCCATCCCGTTTGGCGATCATCCCCGGGCGCCGCTCGCGCTCGATCTCGCAGGCATCGCCCGCATCCGCGAGAACTTCGCCGCATCGGCCAAGCGCGCCGTGCGGCTGGGCTTGCAGGCGATCGAGCTGCACGCCGCCCACGGCTATCTCCTGCACCAGTTCCTCTCGCCGCTCTCGAACCAGCGCGGGGATGAGTATGGCGGCTCGCTCGAGAACCGCATGCGCCTGCCGCTCGAAGTCTATGATGCCGTGCGGGCCGTGGTCCCTGCGGAGATCCCGGTCGGCTTCCGCGTCTCCGGCACCGACTGGGTCCCGGGCGGCTGGGACGTCGAACAGACCGTCGCTTTCGCAAGGGCGGTCGAGGCGCGCGGCGGCAGCTTCATGCATGTCTCCAGCGGCGGGCTCTCGGCCAAGCAGGCGATCCCGCTTGGGCCGAATTACCAGGTCCCCTTCGCCCGGGCCGTGAAGCAGGCGACCAATCTGCCGAGCATCGCCGTCGGGTTGATCACCGAGCCGGATCAGGCCGAAGCGATCGTCGGCACCGGCGATGCCGATCTCGTCGCGCTGGCGCGCGGCATCCTCTACGATCCGCGGTGGCCCTGGCACGCCGCCGCCCATCTCGGTGCCAGCGTCAAGGCGCCCAACCAGTATCTGCGCTCCCAGCCGCGGCAGTTCCGCAATCTCTTCGGCTGAACGCAAGCCTGAGCCAGCTGGATCAGGTCTCCAGCTGGAAGCGCTCGAACCGGTGCAACGCGTCCTCGATGGCCGCCTTGTGCCGCTCGGGAGAGCCTTTGCCGACCCAGTTCCATTGCTGGACGAGAAGCGTCCCGTTCGCGCGATCGGCCTTGAGGTCGATCGCCGCGACGATCTCGTCGCCGACCAGAACCGGCAGGGCGAAATATCCCATCGCCCGCTTCTCCTTCGGCACATAGGCCTCGAACAGGTGATCGTAGCCGAAGAAAAGCTTCAGCCGCTTGCGCTGGATGATCAGCGGATCGAAGGGCGAAAGGATATGGACCAGCTCGGCATCCGGTGCCGGCGTCGGTTCGAGCATGGCGGGTTGCGCCCAATGCTCCTGCTTTCCCGCCCCTTCGATCGTGACAGGCACGAGCGTTCTGCGGCGTAGCCTCGTCTCGATCAACTCGCGGATCGCGGGCTTGCGCGGCGCGTCGAGATGGCAGACCGAGTCGAGGCTGACGATGCCCTGCGATCGCAAGGCCCGGTCGAGGAGATAGTCGAGAACCTGTTTCTCGGTGGCCGGGCGTGGGGCGCGCTCCCAGCCAAAATGCCGCTCCGGAAGCTCGTAGCTCTTCAGCATGCCGGCGCGCTCGCAGATCGTCAGCGCACCGCTGAAGAAGGCGAGCTGCAGGGCGCGTTTCGAGGGCTTGCGGCTCGCCCAGGCATGATCCTTCTCGATGAGCACATCATCGTCGATGTCTCGGATCGAGAGCGCGCCATCGCGCCGAACGCGGCCCATGACCTTGCGCAGGTCCTCGTTCGTCACCGAATTGAACCAGCTCGGAGGGTTTTCGCGCCGCCGCTTCATCTCGGGCAGGAAGAAGCGCAGATCCTGGGTCGGGACATAGGCCAGCGCGTGCGTCCAGTATTCGAAGACGCTCTTGTCGATGCTCTGGGCCTGGCGCAGATGCGCGCGCTGATAGTCCGGAATGCGCGTCCACAGGATGTGATGATGGCAGCGTTCGACCACGTTGATCGTGTCGATCTGCACATAGCCGAGATGGTCCACCGCCGCCGGCGTGGCTTCGGAGCCGTCGCCAAAGGGAGCGAGCGTATCGAGCCGCTGGGCGCGTAGCCAGATCCGGCGGGCCTGCGACGGGCTGATCGAGAGGGGTTTTGGCGGACGTCTCGGCATGTCGGATCTATAGCGACGCTGCGCGCGCCCTCCTGTCAGGAGCGATCATGAACCGGCCCGCCGCGCGCGCTCGGACTGGGCGGCACCCGGACCGGTCGCGAGCCAGATCACGTGCCTTGCGCCCCCGCGCTTGCCGTTGGCGCGCGTCTTCACCTCCTCGACGGCATAGCCGCTCTTGCGCAGGCGCTGGGTGAAGCCATGATCGGGACCGGACGACCAGACGGCGAGGACGCCGCCAGGACGCAGGGCTGCGCGTGCGACGGCGAGGCCCGCCATGTCGTAGAGATCGTCATTCGCCCGGCGCGTCAGCCCCTCCGGGCCGTTGTCGACATCKAGCAGGATCGCATCGAACGCCGCGGGAGCGGCGCCGATCGTCCGTGCGACATCCTCCTCGCGGATGGTGACACGGGGATCGGCGAGGCAATCGCCGAAGACCTGAGCCATCGGACCGCGGGCCCAGGCGACGACGGCCGGCACGAGCTCCGAGACCACGATCTGCGCGCCTTGCCCGAACGCCGCCAGCGCCGCGCGCAGGGTAAAGCCCATGCCGAGCCCGCCGATCAGGATGCGGGGCTCCGGCCGGCCGGCAAGACGCGCCGCGACCAGCGTTGCCAGTGCCTCCTCCGAGCCGCTGAGGCGGCTGTTCATCAGCTCGATCGCGCCCAGCATGATCGAGAACTCCGCACCGCGCTGCTTGAGGCGGATTTCGCCGCCGCCACCCGGCATCGTCGCGGTATCGATCTGGATCCAGGGAATCACGGGTTCACTCGGCTTCTGGGGCGGCAGGGTTTCTGGGGTAGCAGCCGCCCGCAACAGCATAGCAGCGCCGGCTGCGCAATTCCCGCTCCGTGGATTCGCCAGTTTCAGGCCGGACTCCAGCGAATACCCGTTGCCCGGGAAGCGGCTGCCATCGCGCTCGCCTGATGCCACGCGCACGCCTATAAGGCACGAAAACAACGACTGGAAGAAACGTCATGGAGCTTCAGGCCGCAGCGTCGCAAGCGCCTGCCATCCGGCCCTCCAGCGGCCTCGGCCGCGCTGTCGGCCTCGTCGACCGCAGCGTCGGCGGGCTGGTCGAACTGGTCGTGGCCGTGCTCGTCGTCATCGAGATCGGCCTGCTCGGCGCCGGCGTCACGGCGCGCTACGTCTTCCATGCACCGCTGGTCTGGTCGGACGAACTGGCCTCGATCCTGTTCCTCTGGCTCTCCATGCTGGGCGCGGTGGTTGCGCTCCGGCGCGGCGAGCATATGCGCATGACCGGCCTGGTCAGCCGTGTCGGCCCGCAGACGCGGGCCTGCCTCGAGGCGCTGGCGATCACCGCCGGCATTGCCTTCCTGCTGCTGCTCCTGCCGCATGCGCTCGAGTATGCCGAGGAGGAGGCGTTCATCGTCACTCCGGCGCTCGAAATCACCAATGCCTGGCGCGCAGCCGCAATCCCGGCCGGTATCGGCCTGATGCTGGTCGTCGCCTTCTGCCGGATGCTGCGCCTGCCTTCGTTCAAGCCGGCCCTGATCGCGATTGCCCTGACGGCCGCCCTCCTGCTGCTGTTCTGGCTTGCCGGCCCCGTCCTGAAGCCGCTCGGCAAACTCAACCTGGTGATCTTCTTCGTCGGCGTCGTCGCGCTGAACGTCTTCTCCGGCGTGCCGATCGCCTTCTCCTTTGCGCTGGCGACCTTCGGCTATCTCGCGCTGACGACTTCGACCCCCCTGATCGTCATGGTCGGACGGCTCGATGAGGGCATGAGCCACATCATGCTGCTCGCCGTGCCGCTCTTCATCTTCCTTGGCGCGCTGATCGAGATGACCGGCATGGCGCGTGCCATGATCGAGTTCCTGGCCGGGCTGCTCGGCCATGTCCGCGGCGGCCTGTCCTATGTGCTGATCGGCGCGATGTATCTGGTCTCCGGCATCTCGGGCTCGAAGATCGCCGATATGGCCGCGATCGCGCCGGTGCTCTTCCCCGAAATGAAGGCGCGCGGCGCGGCGCCGGGCGATCTCGTCGCCCTGCTCTCSGCRACCGGCGCGCARACCGAGACGATCCCGCCCTCGMTCGTGCTGATCACSATCGGCTCSGYSACCGGCGTCTCGATTGCGGCCCTSTTCACSGGCGGCCTGCTGCCGGCAATGGTGCTCGGCGTCGCACTCTGCTGCGTCGTCAGATGGCGCTATCGCCACGAGGATCTCGGCCATGTCGTGCGCCAGTCGCGCCGGCAGATCGGCAAGCTCGCGCTGATCGCGCTGCCCGCCATCGCCCTGCCCTTCGTCATCCGCGCCGCGGTTGTCGAGGGCGTCGCCACGGCGACCGAAGTCTCGACCATCGGCATCGCCTATTCCGTGCTCGCCGGCCTGCTGCTCTACCGCCAGTTCGATTGGCGGCGCCTGCCGAAGATGCTGGTCGATACCGCCTCGCTGACCGGCGCGATCATCTTCATCATCGGCTGCGCCACCGCCATGGCCTGGGGCCTGACGCAATCGGGTTTCTCGCAGGATCTCGCCCGCATGATGTCTGCGATTCCCGGCGGCACCTGGGGCTTCCTGGCGATCTCCATCCTCGCCTTCGTCATCCTCGGCAGCGTGCTCGAAGGCATCCCCGCTGTCGTGCTGTTTGGCCCCCTGCTTTTCCCGATCGCCAAGCAGGTCGGGGTGCACGAGGTCCATTACGCGATGGTGGTGGTGCTCGCGATGGGCATCGGCCTTTTCGCCCCGCCCTTCGGCGTCGGCTATTACGGCGCCTGCGCGATCAGCAAGGTCAACCCGGACGAGGGCCTGAAATATATYGGAGCCTATATGCTCGCCCTGCTCATCGGCCTCGTGATCGTCGCCGCTGTGCCGTGGATCTCGACGGGCTTCCTGTAGCGCTGATCCTGCAGGCCATCGGGGACGGAAGCGCGGCTCAGGACGCGCTGCTGCGTCTTGCCTGCCGGGGCACCGGAGCAGTGCTGGCGGCGACGGCCGACGCATCATTGGCCTCCTTGGCCAGCGTCGCCGCCTCGAAGATCGCCGCCTCCTCGCGCAGCCAGGCGACGAGCGCCTCGAAGCCCGGCCTGTGCTCGGTGTTGGGGCTGAAGGTGAGCCAGCAGCCGGTTGCGCTCTCGAAGCCGAGACCGAGCGGGTTGATCAGGGCGCCCGAAGCCAGTTCCTCCGCCACATAGCAGCGTGGCGCCAGCGCGACGCCGAGCCCCGCCATCGCCGCGCGGATGATCACCGAATAGTAGCCGTAGCGCACGGTATGCGCGGGAACCGCGCCCCGCAGGCCATGCGTCTCGGTGAATTCGGCCCAGAAGGTCGGCATCTGGAAATGCTGAAGCAGGGTCATCTTCTGGATATCGGCCGGACGCTGGAAGCCGCCCATCCGCTCGACCAGCGAGGGGGCGGCCACGAGCGCGACCTGTCGTCCGAAGAGATAATGTGACTCGCGCCCCGGCAGTGGCCCGCTCTGGTGGCCGATGTCGATATCGGGCTCCTCCGTCTCCTCCTCGCTGACGAAATTGGTGAACTGCACGTCAATCTCGGGATGGGCCTGGGCGAAGACCGGAAAGCGCTCCATCAGCCAGCGTTCCCCGGCGATGGCGATCATGTGGAGGCGGATCGGCCGCCCCTGGGCGGCGCGTTCGCTCAGGCGCCGCGCGCCGCGTTCCATCTGCTCGATCGCAGCCTCGGCATAGGGGTTATAGATGGAGCCCGCTTCCGTCAGCGTCAGCCCCTGCGGCGTGCGCTCGAACAGCGTCGTCCCCAGATGCTCCTCGAGCGCCTGGATCTGCTTGGAGACGGCGCTCTGCGTCAGATTGACCGTGACGGCCGCCTTCGCGGTCGAGCCAAGCCGCGCAACCGCGAGGAAAACCCTGAGTCCGGTCGTCGATGGCGGGAGGCGATTGCCGGCCACAATAGCTATTCCTTTTTGGACTACCCTTCGGAGATCGTTTCGTTTGCTGGCTGACGGGTCAAGGGGCAGTCTTTGCAAAAGACCAAAGGGGAGAGCGATGAACCAGACGACACGCCTGTGGGGTGGCCGCTTCCGCAAGCAGCCGGATCCGCGGCTGATGCGGCTTTCGAGCGCCGCCAGCGCCCATGCCCGTCTCGCCCCCCAGGATATCGCCGGCGGCAAGGCCCATGCAGCGGAATTGCTGCGCGCCGGACTGCTCACGGCCGCCGAAATGGAGGCGATCATTGCYGCCCTCGAAGCCATCTCGCAGGAGGTCCAGGCCGGGACCCTGAGCCCGAGCGCCGATGACGAGGATGTCCACACTTTCGTCGAGCGCGTCCTGATCGCCCGGATCGGCGACGCCGGGGCCAAGCTCCGCGCCGGCCGCTCGCGCAACGACCAGGCGGCCAACAACCTGAAACTCTATCTGCGCGAGCAGGTTCGCCTGATCGGCGCCATGCTGGTGGAACTGCTGGACGCCATCGCGGCCCAGTCGGACACCCACGCCGCCTCGGTCTGCCCGGGCTTCACGCATCTGCAGAGCGCCCAGCCCGTGACATTCGGCCATTGGCTGATGGCGCATGGCCAGGTTCTCGCCCGCGACGCCTCGCGCCTCCAGGATTGGGAGCGCCGTTCCGGCCAGTCGCCGCTCGGCGCGGCGGCGCTTGCCGGCTCGGCGATCGCGTTGACGCCCGAACTCAGCGCCAAGGCACTGGGCTATGACGCGCCCTGCGAAAACTCGGTCGCTGCCGTCGGGG
>NZ_JBFTRC010000148.1:0-14030 GCF_056399325.1 Allobosea sp. 01N443 | reverse complement strand
GAGCCTTGGCCGACATAGGCCGTGAAGGTCTGGATGTCGGGATCGGTCTGACCGATCAGCCTTTCGGCTTCGGCGACGACGCCGGACGTGGCTCCGATCGACGAGCCCTCGGGAAGACGGAGCTGGAGAAAGAGCTCCTTGCGCTCCGATAACGGGAAGAATTGCTGCTGGACGAAGCCGAACCCGACGACAGCAGCGGCGAAGATGCCGACCGTGACGACGACAGTCGTCAGCCGCCAACGCACGCAGATCTGGATCGCCCGGCGCAGGGCGCGGTACAGGCGGGTATCGTAGATCGCGCCGGGGTCTCCGTGTGCGCCGCCCTTGGACAGCGACGACGGCAGCAGCAGGACCCCGAGATAGGGCGTGAAGACCACCGCCACGATCCAGGACAGGGCGAGCGCGATCCCGACGACCCAGAAGATGCCGCCGGCATACTCGCCCGCACCCGATTTCGCGAAGCCGACGGGCAGGAAGCCCGCGACCGTGACGGCGGTGCCGGTCAGCATCGGGAAGGCGGTCGATCGCCAGGCAAAGGCTGCGGCCTGGATGCGGTCGTAGCCCTGCTCCATCTTCACCACCATCATCTCGACCGCGATGATGGCATCGTCGACCAGCAGCCCGAGCGCGATGATCAGCGCACCGAGCGTGATCCGGTGCAGGTCCATGCCGAGCATGTACATCACGACGAAGGTGGCTGCGAGCACCAGCGGCACCGAAAGTGCGACCACGATCCCCGTGCGCCAGCCGAGCGACAGGAACGAGACACCGAGCACGATGGCGAGCGCTTCGACGAAGGAGCGCTCGAACTCGAAGATCGACTCCGCGACGATCTCGGGCTGGTCGGCAATCTGCTCGAACTTGACCCCCTGCGGCACGTCCGACTGGAACGCACGCGTCGCGGCGGCCACCTCCTTGCCGAAATTCAGGATATTGGCGCCGCGCGCCATCACGACGCCCACGCCGAGCGCGGGTTCGCCGCGTTGGCGGACAAGAAAGCTCGGTGGGTCGACGAAGCCGCGCGTCACGGTTGCGATATCGCCGAGCCGGAAGGTGCGTCCTCCGGCATCGACCGGCGTTTCGGCCACCGCCTTGACGCCGTCGAGCGCTCCGGTGACGCGAAGCGGAATGCGTTGCGCGTTCGTCTCGACGGTCCCGGCGGGCGTCACGTCGTTCTGGCGGGCCAGCGAGTCGAAGAGCGCCTGCGGCGCCACGCCGAGCGTCGCCAACTTGGCATGGCTGAACTCGACATAGATGCGCTCCGGCTGGACGCCGTAGATGTTCACCTTCGCGACGCCGGGAACCCGGAGCAGCCGTTGCCGCAACGCGTCGGCGACCTTCTTGAGCTGAGCGTAGTCTGCGCCGTCGCCCGTCAGCATCGTGAGGATCGAGTCGACATCGCCGTACTCGTCATTGACGTTCGGGCCGATCACGCCCGCCGGCAGGGAGGGCCGGACATCGTCCATCTTCTTGCGGAGCTGATAGAACAGGCCCGCGACCTCGGCCGGCGGAGTGCTGTCCTTGAACGAGATCTGCATGGCCGCAAAGGACGGCTTCACATAGGTCTGCACCTTGTCGAAATAGGCCAGCTCCTGCAGCTTCTTCTCGATGGGGTCGGCGACCTGGTCCTGCATCTCGCGCGCAGTGGCGCCTGGCCACACCGCCGTCAGCACGGCGTCCTTGATCGTGAAGTTCGGATCCTCCGAACGCCCGAGCCGCATGAAAGACAACGTCCCCGCTATCGCGATCACGATGATCAGGAAGAGGACGAGGGCGCGGTGCTCGACAGCCCAGCGCGAAAGGTTGAATTCTTTCATGGCGTCCTGGGCCTTCTCAGAATGAGAATTGATCGACGGCGCGAACGGTCAGGCCGGCGTCAAGCTTCTGCGCGCCAAGCAGGACCACGCGGTCGCCCTCCGCGAGCCCGGCAGAGACGATCACGTCCTTCGCTTCGTAGACGGCGACAGTGACCGGCTTGGCTGCGAGCTTTCCGTCCGGGCGCACGGTCCACACCGACGGCCCCGCGCCCTGGTTGACGAGCGCTGTCAGCGGCAGGCGAACGATGCGCTCGGGATCGGAATCGGTCAGGGTTACGGTCGCCGTCATGCCGAGTTGCACTTCCGGGCCTGCTGCCGCGACAGGGAAGCGCGCGAGATAGGTCCGCGTCGCGGCGTCGGCGGCAGGCGACAGTTCACGCAAGGTCGCGCCATAGCGGACCCCGGCGTTCGACCAGAGCGTGACGACGGCCTTCGCCTGTCGCGCGCGTTCGACCGAGGCCTCCGGGATCGCCACGACGGCCTCCTTTTCTGCTGTGCGGGCAAGCCGGATCGCCGCGTATCCCGGCTGGACGACCTGGCCGGGCTCGACCGCGGTCGCCGTGATGACACCGTTCGCGTCGGCGCGCAGGACGGCGTAGGACGAGGCGTTCCTGGCGAGGTCCAGCGCACGTTCAGCGCGGGCGAGGCGGCTCCGCGCCTCCTCCGAAGCGGCGCGCCTTGCGTCGAGCGTGGCGGCTGTCGTCCACCCCTGCTTGATCAGCGACCTGGCGCGATCGAAATCGGCCTCGGCCTGCGCCCGGCTTGCGGCCGCTGCCGCGCGCTCCGCCTCGGCCTGTGCGACCTGGAGCCCGAAATCGGCCTCGTCGAGCGTGGCGAGCACGTCGCCGTCCCGGACCACGTCCCCGACATTCACGAGCCGCTTGGCGACCTTCCCCTGCACGCGGAAGCCAAGATCGCTTTCGACGCGGGCACGAATGACACCGACGAGGCTGCGCTCGCCGGTCCTTGGCTCGAAGGCGACGGCCGGAGCCAGGACGGGGCGGGCCTGGTCGTGCGTTTCGGCGCGCTCTGCGCCGTCCGAAGGCCCGCAACCGGCGAGCACCGCGGCGAGCCCCACAATGGATGTGGCGCGAAAGACGTTGGAAAGCAGTGGTGATCCGCGCATGGCGCCCTCGAACTGTTGTGAGGCCGGACAGGGGTGCTGCGGAAGGTCTGGATCGCGGGTTTGACGCGCGGATCGCACCTTCAGGAAACACCGGTAGCGCAAGCATGATCGGCTAACGTGTGACGAATGTCAATATTCGTCACACGTATTTTGTCATTTGATTATCGTCGCTGCGGGACCTTCCGCCTGGGCCGCCCCGGCGCTCGCCGCGTTCGGGGGGCGGTCTCCGTGAAGTGTCCGTGTTCGCTGAAAGGGGCCGTAGCGCGCACCGCGCGTCAGCTCGAGCGTGGTCGTGAGAGCGCTGACGGTGAGCCCGAAATCGCCGCGCGCGTTCGATCTGCCGCTGGCGCCGCCGGTCGCACCGGGGAGGGCGCCTTGCCCGACCAGCGAATCCTGGTAGAGCGGAATTCCGGCTCCTTTCGAAGGAAATCGCAATGCCGGATCTCTCCACCCTCATGCTCTTTGCCGCCGCTTCCGTGGTGCTCACCGCCACGCCCGGCCCCGACATGCTGCTGATTGCCTCGCGCAGCATCAGCCAGGGGCGCAGCGCCGGGTTTTTGACCTATGCCGGCATCGCGCTCGGCACCTATTGCCATGCGCTTGCTGCCGCGCTCGGGCTGTCCCAGCTCTTCCTGACCGTGCCGATCGCCTATGAGATCCTGCGCTGGGCCGGCTGCGCCTATCTGCTCTATCTCGCCTGGAAGACCTTGCGCGCGGACGGAGCAGGGTTTTCTCCGACAGCGACGCTGCAGCGGCTGTCAGGGCGGCGGATCCTCGGGGAGGGCCTTGCGACCAACCTGCTCAATCCAAAAATGGCGCTCTTCGTCCTGGCGCTGTTTCCGCAATTCGTGACGCCTGAAGGCGGCTCGATGGTGGCGCAGATGCTGGTGCTGGCCACGATCATCAACGGCATCGGCTTCCTCGTGAATGGCGCGGTGATCCTGCTCGGCACCCGGCTTCGTAGCCTTGTTGCCGGCCGGCTCCGCTTCCCCAGGTTGCCCCAGTATCTGCTCGCCGGCGTGTTCGCGGGGCTGGCCTGCCGCCTTGCGCTCGGGGCCAGGAACTGAGCGCGCCGCGCGCGTGACACAACCCGAGGCAAAAAAAACGCCCGGCCGCGGAAACCGTGGCCGGGCGTTTTCAAGAGAGGGGAGCTTTCGCCCTTACTTCGCGGCGCTGGCGAAGGACTGCCAGCGCTTCAGGAATTCGTCGCGCTTGGCGGCCGCCTCGTCCTCGTCGATGCCGAAGACCTTGACGCTGTCCATGGCCGGCAGCTCGACATGTTTGGAGACGTCGATATCGCTGCGGCTCGGCCGGCGGAAGGCGTTCTCCAGAAGGGCGATCTGGGCCTCCTTCGAGAGCATCAGGTCATAGGCGGCCTTTGCCGTGGCGCCGCCCGGCGCACCCTTGATCAGCACCTGGAATTCCGGCGTGCTGAACGTGCCCTCGCTGGGGTAGACCAGCGAGATCTCGCGCTGACCGCCGGCGACATAGGCATAGGCGTTCGACTCGAAGGTCAGGCCGATCGGGTATTCGCCCTGGCCGACGCTGCGCAGCACGGTCGAGGCGGCGCTGGAGACCGTCAGGTTCGCGGCGAGCGCCTTCAGCCCATCGGGGCCGAGCAGCTTCTCGACGCCCCACAGGATCGTATAGGCGGTCGAGCTGTTGGCGGGGTCGGCGATGATGATCTTGCCCTTGAAGGCCGGGTCGAGCAGCTCCTTCCAGGTTTTTGGCGCCGGCTTGCCGCCGAGCTGGTTCTTGTTGACCATGGCCACGACGAGATGGACGTTCGAGGCCGTCCAGAGGTTCTCCGGCTGGCGCAGGGCTGCCGGGATCGCGGCCGCTTCCGGCGAGGCATAGGGCTCGAAGAGCGGCTTGAAGGCGCCGAGCGTATTGGCGCTCGAGCTCCAGAACAGATCGGCCTGGGGCTTGGCGGCTTCAGCCTCGATCCGGCGCAGGAGCTGGCCTGAGCCGCCGGTGATCGTGCTGATCTTGAGTTTTGCCTGCTTGTCCTTGGCGACGCCGAGCACGGCGTCCACGGCCTGCGCATTGTTCGAGGTGTAGAGCACGACGGTGCCCGCAGCACCCTGGGCGAGAGCCGGTAGCGCCGGTGCGGCCGCAAGGCCGGCGAGCCCGGCAAGGACGGCGCGGCGGTCGATCAGGTTTGTCATGGTCGTTCCTTTCTCCCCGCCTTCCCCTTGCTGTGTCCGGACGGCGAGGCGGAGCCGGCCCGGCTTGGTCGTTTTCTGGATCCGTTCAGGCCTTTGACGAGAACAGGTCGATCTTGAAGACGCGGGTCGCGACGATGATCGGGATCAGGATCACCGCGACCAGCACGAGGCCATAGGCCGAGGCCGAGGCCATCAGGTTGGAATCGATCAGCTTGTAGATCTGGATCGGCATCGTCTCGCGCCCGCCGGAATAGACGATGATCGAGGCCGAGAGCTCGGCGACGGTGGTCGTCCAGGTCAGCACCGCGGCCGCGGCGACCGCCGGCAGCATCAGCGGCAGCACGACCTTGAAGAAGGTCGCGACCGGCGGCACGCCGAGGCTGACCGAGGCCTCCTCGATCGAGTTCGGGATATTGTAGAGCGTCGAGGAGGAGTTGCGGATGCCGAAGGGCAGGCGGCGCACGACATAGGCGAGCACGATGATGCTGGCCGTCCCGGTCAGCGGCAGGAAGCCGGTGTTGAAGGACATCACCAGGCCAAGGCCGATGATCGTGCCCGACAGCGCCAGCGGCAGCGCCGTCAGATAGTCCAGCGCCGGCGTCAGGATATTGCGCTTCTTGACGATGAGATAGCTGACGAGCGCGCTGAAGGTGATGCCGATCACCGTTGCAACCGCCGAATAGGCCAGCGTGTTCAGCACCGGATCGGGCGCGATCCGCACCAGCCGCTCGACATGGGCCGTCGTCCATTCGCCCCAGCGCATCACCGGGCCGCGCGAGACGGTGAAGGCGCCGATCACGATCGAGCCGAGCGGCAGCAGCGAGACGACGACGAGCAGCCCGGCGAGCAGGCCGATGAACAGGCCTGGCAGGCCGCGCAGCCGCTCGGCCCTGGCGCCGCGGCCTTGCGTGACCTCGTGGCGGCCGCGCGAGACGACCCAGCGCTGCACGAAGAGCACGATCATCACGAGCGCGATCGAGACCGTCGCCAGCGTCGACTGCATCACCGGGTCGGAGCCGCCCTCGGCGACCGCCGCCTGGTAGGTCAGCACCGAGAGCAGCGGCACGCGGCTGCCCAGAATGGTCGCGGTCGCGAAATTGCCGACGACGAGGGTGAAGACGAGGAGCGAACTCGCCAGAACCGAGGGCAGGACCACGGGCAGCATCACGCGCAGCCGCGAGCGCGCCGGCGAGGTGCCGAGGCTCTGGGCGGCTTCCTCGAGCTGGACGTCGAAGCCGCGGATGGCGGCGAGCGTGCCGATATAGATGTAGGTGTAATAGGTGAAGGTCATCACCGTGATCAGGCCGGGCCAGCCGTAGAAGCTCGGGATGTCGATGCCGCGCGCGCCGAGATAGCGGGTGATGAAGCCGTTATTGCCGAGCATCATCAGCCAGGTCTGGGCCGCGATGACCTCGGGGATGACCAGCGTGATCAGCGGCAGGACCGCGACGATCGATTTGCCCGGGAATTCGAAGCGCGCCGTGAAATAGGCGAGCGGCACGCCGATCAGCGTCGTGGTCAGGGTGACGGCGACGCCGAGCACGATCGTGTTGAGGATGGCGGCGAAATATTTCGGATCGGCCGCGAGCAGCGCCCAGCCGCTATGGCTGCCGCTGCCCAGGCTGCCGGTCAGCACCCTGAGCAGGGGATAGAGCAGGAAGACGGCCAGGATCCCGAGCGCCAGCGCCGAGAACCAGAACCAGACCGAGCGGAACTGCCGGCTCATGATGCGAGCACCAGCGTCCGGGCGGGATCGAAGCCGAGGCCGACCTTGGCGCCGGGCTCGAAACGGTCATGGGCGCCGCTCTGGAGATCGACCGCCAGAATCCGCCCGCTGTCGAGCACGACCTTGTAGCTGGTCTTGCCGCCGAGATATTGCCGATGCGCGATGCGCCCGGGCAGCGTGCCGGCGCTGCCGGGCTCGGCGAGCAGGATGTCTTCTGGCCGCGCCACCAGCGTCGCGCGGCCGGCCGCGAGCGCCGCTGGCGCACGGGCCGCGATCGCCGTGCCGTCGAGCACGACCGGGCCGGTCTCGCCGGCCTGGCGCGCCAGCGTATCGACCTCGACCAGATTGGCGCCGCCGACGAAGTCCGCGACATAGCTGGTGCGGGGCTCGCGATAGATCTGGGCCGCGGTGCCGACCTGCTCGAGCCGGCCCTGGTTCATCACGCCGATGCGGTCGGACATGGCCAGCGCCTCTTCGCGGTCATGGGTGACGAAGACGGTGGTGATCTTCGCCTCGCGCTGCAGCTCGACGATGGTCTCGCGCACCTGCAGGCGCAGCTTGGCATCGAGATTGGAGAGCGGCTCGTCCATCAGCAGCACCTGCGGCTGGATGACGAGGGCACGCGCCAGCGCGACGCGCTGGCGCTGGCCGCCCGACAGCGCGGCCGGATGGCGCTGTCCGAGATGGCCGAGGCCGACGCGCTCCAGTGAGGCCTGGACCTTGGACTTGATCACGCCTTCCGCCTGCCGGCGAGCACGCAGGCCATAGGCGACATTGTCGAAGACGGTCTTGTCGGGAAACAGTGCGTAGTCCTGGAAGACCATGCCGATATCGCGCTTATGCGGCGGCAGATGCGTCACCTCGGTGCCGCCGAAGCGCAGATGCCCGCGCTCGGCCGGGACGAAACCGGCAATGGTGCGCAGCAGGGTGGTCTTGCCGCAGCCGCTGGGGCCGAGCAGGGTGAAGAACGAGCCTGGCTCGATCGTCAGTTCGAGCCCGTCGATGATGCGCTGGCCGCCATAGGCGACGGCCAGATTCTCGATCGCGATACCCATGTTTCCCCCTCGGTGCTGGAACTCCGGCGGATCGGCGCCGTCTCGGAGCGGGTTGGCTCAGTGTTTCATGCTGGTCTCGACGAGCCGCAGCATCTCGCGGTGGCGCGCGGGATCGCCCGCCGCCATGATGCGCTTGCCCGTGCTCTGGGTGAGCGGCTGGCCTTCCCAGTCGGTGACGACGCCGCCGGCGCCCTCGATGATCGGGCGGAAGGGCGCGAAGTCCCAGAGCTTCATCCTGGTGTCGAAGGCGGCATCGGTCCGCCCGCTCGCCAGCAGGCCAAAGCTCATGCAGGCGCCGCCCCAGATGCGCCAGGCGGTCGCCGCGCGCATGGCGTCGAGCGCCGGGCGCTCCTCGTCGTCGAAGAAATCGGGATTGCTGGCGGAGAGAATGGCCTCATCCAGCGCGCCGCAGGCGCGGGTGCGGCAGGGGCTGCCATTATGCAGGGTCGGCCGGCCCTTGACGCCGATCCAGCGGTCGCCGGTGACGGGATGGTCGATGATGCCGATGATCGGCTCGCCCTCGCGCATCAGCGCGATCAGCGTGCCATAGACCGGCAGGCCGGCAATGAAGGCGGCGGTGCCGTCGATCGGGTCGAGCACCCAGACCAGATCGGCGTCGGAATTCGCGGAGGCTTCCTCCTCGCCGATGATGCCATGGCTCGGAAAGCGGTCGGCGATGCGCTCGCGCAGGCGCCGTTCGATGCGCGCATCGAGCGCGGTGACGAAGCTGCGGTCGGGCTTGACCTCGACATCGGGCCGGACGGTTGCAGCCTCCCGCAGGATGCTGCCGCTCTCCTGCGCCAATTGCCAGGCGAAGGCGAGCCAGCTGTCTTCCTCTTCCTTGGAGCGCATCCCCGCCTCACCACCGCTTCGATATGTCATCAGAATGTCATGATACAAGAAAAATACAATAAGTATTTTGCTTCGCCGACTATGGAATCGGGCGCCGTGCGGGGCATGGAACGAGGAGCGATGCCCGGAAAAACCGCAGGGCCGCGCCTGCCGCCCTCAGGAACGGCCGCTCCAGCGTGACGCAGCGGGCCGTCGCTCCGCGAAAACTTGTTAGCCGGGAAGCAAGCGCACGGCCAGCGCGGCGTTCACCCGATGCCGCGCTCGCGTCTGTTCTGTCGCCTATGTGACGACGAAGCCGTGGGCGAATGGGTCGCGATCGTCGATGAAGATCGTGTTGATGCCGGTCATCCTGGCCCAGCCGGCGATGGAGGGGACGATCGCCGGCTTGCCCGCGACGGTGGTCGCCGCCTCGACGCGGCCGTTGAACAGCGAGCCGATGATCGATTCATGCACGAACTCGTCGCCGACCTTGAGCCGGCCCTTGGCCGCGAGCTGCGCCATGCGCGCCGAGGTGCCGGTGCCGCAGGGCGAGCGGTCGATCGCCTTCTCGCCGTAGAACACGGCATTGCGCGCGTGCGCTTCGGGCTTCGTCGGCTTGCCCGTCCACTGGATATGGCTCAGGCCACTGATCTGCGGATGCTCGGGATGGACGAACTCGTATTTGGCATTGAGCGCGGCGCGCAGTTTTGGCGACCAGCCGACGAGCTCGCCGGCGGTATGGTCGGCCATATCCCGAAAATTCTTCTGCGGCTCGACGATCGCATAGAAATTGCCGCCATAGGCGACATCGACGACGATCTCGCCGAGCCCTTCGACCTCGGCCGTCAGGCCTTCGGCGGCGAGGAAGCCCGGCACATTGGTCAGGCGCACCTCCTCGACGAAGCGGCCCTCCTGGCGATAGGTGATGTCGACCTTGCCGGCGGGCGCGTCGATCGAGAGCTTGCCCGGCTCGCGCGGGGTGATCAGGCCGTTCTCGATGCCCATGGTGATCGTGCCGATGGTGCCGTGGCCGCACATCGGCAGGCAGCCGGAGGTCTCGATGAAGAGCACGGCGACGTCGCAATCGGGCCGGGTCGGCGGATAGAGGATCGAGCCCGACATCATGTCGTGCCCGCGCGGCTCGAACATCAGGCCGGTGCGGATCCAGTCGAACTCGCGCAGGAAATGCGCGCGCTTCTCCAGCATGTCGGCCCCTTCCAGCCGCGGGCCGCCGCCCGAGACGAGGCGGACCGGATTGCCGCAGGTATGTCCGTCGATGCAGGAGAAGGTGTAGCTGGCCATGGTCCGGGCCCTTCAGAAGCGCTGCGGGGAAAAGGGGGCAAGGTCGATCGCGGGCTCGCGCCCGGTCAAGAGATCGGCGACGATCCGGGCTGTGCCTGCCGACTGGGTCAGGCCGAGATGGCCATGGCCGAAGGCGTGGATCACGCGTGGCGTGGCCCGCGCCCGCCCGATCGCCGGCAGGCTGTCGGGCAGCGAGGGACGAAAGCCCATCCACTGCACGCCGCCCTCGGGCTTCAGGCCGGGCAGGAAGAGGCGCGCCTTCTTCAGCATCGCGTCCGAACGGGCGAAATTCGGCGGCAGCTTCAGGCCGCCAAGCTCGACGGCGCCACCGACGCGGATGCCGGTCGAGAGCCGGGTCGCAACGAAGCCGTGGCCGCCAAAAGTGATTTGCGTGCGCAGGTCGAAGGCATCAGCGGGGAGGGTGGTGTTGTAGCCGCGCTCGGTTTCGAGCGGGATGTGCTCTGCGAGGCTGCGGGCGATCAGATGGGAGAAGGCGCCCGCTGCGATGACGACCTGCGGCGCGCGGCGTGTGCCGCCGTCGCGCGAATGGATCGCGACAGTATCCCCGAGTGGCGTGAGGCCCGAGACGTCGAGACGCTCGATCGCGCCGCCCTTGCTGCGGAACGCCTCCGCGAGGGCCAGGGTGTAGAGTTTGGGATCGGCAATCGAGTACCAGCCGGGCGTGAAGGTGCCATGCGTGAAGCGCGGCGCAAGGCCGGGCTGGATCTCGGCCATGTCAGCGGCATCGAGATGGCGAAATGCGACGCCGTGCCTTTCCCGCGCCTGCCAGCCGGGAAGCGAGGCCTTCAGCTCGGCTTCGCTCTCATAGACCTGGAGGTTGCCCTCCTTGCGCAGCATGAAGCTGGTGCCGGTGGCCTGCAGCAGCGGCTCGAGCTCGGCTTTCGACAGGTCCATCAGGGCCGTCTGCGCCGCCGTGGACTGCTCCACGTTCCGGGGCGAGCAGGCTCGCCAGAAGCGATACATCCAGGGGGCGATCTGCAGCGCATAGCGCGGCGGCACCGAGAGCGGCCCCAAAGGGTCGGCAAGCCAGCGCGGCGCCTTCTTGAGAATGCCGGGCGATGCGAGCGGCAGGATATCGGTGAAGGCGAAGGCGCCGGCATTGCCGGCTGACGCGCCGGCCGCCGGTCCTTCGCGATCAAGCACGATGACCGACAGGCCGCGCCCCTGCGCCGCGATCGCGACGGAGAGGCCGACGACGCCGGCGCCTATGACGATGACATCGGGATCGGCCATCAGCTCAGACCTGCGGGACTCAATCGGCGAGCGGACGCGGCGTGGCGGCGGAAAGCTCCGCCGCCACGCCCGACCTTAAACCCGCCCTCAGGCGGCATATTTCTGGACGGCGCCGGGAAGCGTGTTCCAGGCCGCATACCAGCTGTCGAAGAGCGCGAGCTGCGCCTCGGCATAGCCGCGCTGGCTCGCGGTCAAGGCATCCGTCTCGTTGAAGTGCAGGGTGTATTCCTTGGCCCCCTTCAGCACCATCATGTGCTTGAAATAGAGCACGAGATCGGGACCCTCGTCGAAGGAGGAGAGCACGCCGAGAGCCTGCTCGAGCTCCAGCGCGCGCTGGCGCGCCTCGGCATCGCCGGCCGCCGCCGCCTGGGAGAGCTTGCAGAGATGGATCACTTCCTTCGGCAGCACATTGCCGATGCCGGTGATCGCGCCCGTCGCGCCGCAATTCACATAGCCATGGACGACGGCGGTATCGACGCCGATCATCAGCGAGACGTCATCGTCGCCGCTGGTGATGGTCTCGGCGGCATAGCGCATGTCGGCCGGACCGCCGAATTCCTTGAAGCCGACGAGGTTCTTGTGCTCGGCCCGCAGGGCGAAGAACAGGTCGGCCCGCGTCGCAAAGCCGTAATAGGGGCTATTATAGATCACCGCCGGCAGATCCGGCGCGGCCGAGAGGATCGCCTTGAAATGCGCCTTCTGGGCGAGGAGGACGGTGCCGCGGGACAAGACGCGCGGGATCACCATCAAGCCCTGGGCGCCGACCTTCTGCGCATGGGCCGCGTGAGCCACCGCTAAAGCGGTGTTGACCGCGCCGGTGCCGACGATCACCGGAATGCCGGCCTTCACCAGGCGCTCGACGCCTTCCATGCGCTGGGCATCGGTCAGCAGCGRCCAATCTCCCATCGAGCCGCAATAGACCACCGCAGACATGCCTTCAGCGATCAGCTCCTTGCCCTTGCGCACCAGGGCATCGAAGTCGGGGGTTCGATCCGCCTTGCACGGGGTCATCAGCGCGGGGATCACACCGGAGAAAATCTTGGCCTTCATGTCGATCTCCTTCTGGCTTGCCGAATGGTGGAGTTCGCAGCGCCGCAAGGGCGACGACGCTCGTCTCTGCGTTCTGATATATCTGTTTGCATATTATTTGTCGACAAGAATTAGGCGAGCGTCCTAAAGGGCAATCTCCAGGCGCTCGTCGCCGACCATAAGCTTCTGGATTTGCTGGACGATCTGATCGGCATGCGCCTTGCCGAGGCGCTCGGCCGCGACGACGTCCCGGGCGATGATCGCGGCGATCATCGCTTCATGCTCCTCGACGAAACGCTGAGGCAGCCGGTCCTCGTAGGACTGATAGTAGAGCCTGAGGAAGCGCCGCCCTTCATCGAGCAGGCGGCTGAACAGGCTGTTGAAATACGGGTTGCGGCCGGCCTCGGCGATGGCGGAATGAAACGCCGCGTTCGTCGCGATCATCGCCAGCGCGTCCTGCGCCTGCACGGCGGCGGCGAATTCCTTCTGCCGGGCGCGGATGGTGACCAGATCCTGCGGGCGATGATGCTGTGCCGCGAGCTGCGTCGTCACCCGGTACATCAGCACGAGGGCGTCGAAGAACGGCGACATGTTGAGGAAATCGAGGTTCGACACCATCGTCGAGCGGTTGGGCAGCGTGTCGATCAGCCCTTCGCCCGCCAGCCGCACCAGCGCCTCGCGAATGGGCGTGCGCGACATCTTGAATCGCTCGGCGAGCTGGACTTCGTCGATCGGGCTGCCCGGCGGCAGCACGAGGTCGAGGATCTCGTCCCGCAGCAGATCATAGACGACCTTCACGCCCGAGCCGCGCTTGCGCTCGGGAGCGGCGGCAGATTGTTTCGTCGTCTTCATCGGCAGATCCTCTTGTCGACAAGAAGGATACTGGCGGCGCCAAGGCGGATCAATCGCTTCGAGGGGCGCCTTGCGCACGCAACGAAACGAAACTCGCCTGACGCACAGCCAAAGCGGGAAGGGCGGGCCCGCTCTGGGCCCGCCCTGAAGATCGATGGCGACGGTGATGGATCGGCTCGACCGTCCTGGTCCGGTCACTTCGCGTTGGCGGCTTTCTCGATGATCTCGGCGACGACGGCCGGCTTCGAGACATAGACGGCATGGCTGCCCTTGGTCTCGACGACGGTTGATCCGGCGCGCTTGGCCATCTGGTGCTGGGCCGGGGGCGGGATCATGTGGTCGTCGCTGGCGACGAGATAGAAGCTCGGCTTCATCTTCCAGGCCGGATTGGTGACCGCGCCGGCCAGCGCCGCGACGCCCCAGGGCACCTGCGAATCCGCCATCAGGGCGGCGGTGTCGGCATCGACATCGGCGGCGAAGGCGGCGGCGAACCTAGCCTTGTCGAGGGCGAGGAAGCCGTCGACGGGCGGCAGGATCGGCGGGACTGATGCGCCGGGAGGCGGGTTGGCGATCAGCGAGGAGACCGACTCGCCCTGATCCGGCGCGAAGGCGGCGATGTAGACGACCGCCTTGACCTTCGGATCGGTGCCGGCCTCGCTGACGACGACGCCGCCATAGGAATGGCCGACCAGGATGACCGGGCCATCCTGCTGGGCGATCGCCCGCTTGGTGAAGGCGACATCGTCGGCCAGCGAGGTCGTCGGGTTCTGGACGATGGTGACGCTGTAGCCCTTTTTCCGGAGGATATTGTAGACGCCCTGCCAGCCCGAGCCGTCGACGAAGCCGCCATGGACGAGGACGACGTTCCTG
>NZ_JBFTRC010000147.1:0-14250 GCF_056399325.1 Allobosea sp. 01N443 | reverse complement strand
CACCAGCACGCGGTCGRAAAGGCCGATCGCCTCGTCGATGCTGTGGGTGATGAACACGACCGTCTTGCCGGTCTCCAGCCAGAGCATTTCGAGATCGTGCCGGATCTGCGTGCGGGTGATGGCGTCGAGGGCGCCGAAGGGCTCGTCCATCATCAGCACCGACGGATTGTGGATCAGGGCCCGGGCGAGCGAGACGCGCTGGCGCATGCCGCCCGAGAGCTGCTTCGGATAGCGATCGACCGCATGCGAGATGCCGAGCTTGGCGAAGAGATCGAGCGCACGGGCGCGTGCCGGCGCCAAGGGCAGGCCACGGATCTCGGCCTGGAGCATGACGTTCTCCAGAGCGGTCCGGAACTCCAGCAGCAGATGGTCCTGGAAGACGATGCCGATATCGGTGAGCGGTTCGGTCAGTGTCCGGCCGTCGACCAGCAATTCGCCGGCGCTGACCGGCATCAGCCCGGCCGCCATGAGCATGAAGGTGCTCTTGCCACAGCCGGAAGGGCCGATCAGGCTGACGAATTCGCCGCTCCGGATATCGAGGGTGAGACCGTCGACGGCGGTGAAGCTGCCGAAGGTCTTGATGACGCCGCGTCCCTGGATGGAGGCGGCGCCGGAGCTCGGGGCTTGAGTCGCGAGGCTCATGGAATCCTCAGGAACAGGCTGGTGCCGAGGCGGGCAGCAGCTCGGTCGAGTAATAGTCTGTGATCGGCTTGTCCTTGGGCAGACCGAGATATTGCGTCAGCAGGTCGAAGCTGACGGTCCAGTTCTTTTCCGGAACCTTGCCGAGTGACGTCGCGCCCGGTGCGCAGAGCAGCTTGTTGACGACGTCGAACTGCGCCAGCACCTGGGCCTTCTTCACCGAAGGAAATTGCGCCACCACTGCATCGGCCGCAGCGTCGGGGTTCTTGCGGGCGGCGTCCCAGCCCTGGAGGCTCGCCTCGACGAATTTCTTGAACAGATCGGCATCGGCCTTGATCCGGTCGTCGCGGGCGATCATCGAGAGGCCGACGGTCGGCACGCCGACATCGCGATAGAAGATGTCGCGCACCTTGAAGCCGCGCTCGCGAATCTGGATCGAATGGAAATCGGCACCGCCGAGGATGGCGTCGACCTTCTTTTCCAGCAGCGCGCCGACAAAGGCGCCGGGATCGATATTGATGATGTCGAGCTTGGTCTTGTCGATCTGGTTGCTGGCCAGGATCGCATCGAGCAGCGTCGTCTGGGCCGTGCCGGGCTGGACCGCGACCTTCTTGCCGATCAGGTCCTTGGGGGAGGCGATGTTGCTCTCTTCGAGCGAGATTATGGCAAAGCCGTTGGTCTGCAGAACCGGGGCGATGATCTTCACCGGCGCGCCCTTAGTGCGCAGCTGCATCGCGGCAGGCGCGTCGGCGAAGCCGATATCGGTCTGGCCGGTCGCGACCATCTGCGCAGTGGTGCCTGAGCCCTTGCCTTCCTCGATGGTCAGGTTGATGCCGGCCTTCTCGTAGAGACCGAGTTGCTTGGCCATCATGAAGCCGGCATTGGGCGCTGCGGCGAGGAAGTTCAGCGTGATCTTCATCGGCTTGCCGGCGCCCTGAGCGAAGGCGGTCGTGGCGCTGAGCGCGATCAGTGTTGCTGCGGCGATGAGACTGCGGCGGTTCATGTTGGTTCCTCCCATGATCATTGTCCGGTGCCCCGGTTCGAGCCGGGTATTTCTTGGTCTTGGATAGGTCAGCCCTTTCGCTGCCAGGGCATCAGCAGCACTTCGAGCCCGTCGACGAGATAGCTGAAGACGATGCCGACGAGGCTGAGCGCAACGAGGCAGGCGAAGATCAGCGGCATGTCGAGGAAGCTGGTGCCGCGCAGCAGCAGATACCCGAGGCCGGCATTGGCGCCGACGAACTCGCCGACGATGGCGCCGGTGGCAGCGAAGACGGCGGAGACCTTCAGGCCGGAGAAGATATAGGTCAGCGCTGCCGGCACCCGGACATAGCGGAAGGTCTGCCAGGCTGAGGCGCCCATCGAGCGCGTCAGGTAGAGCACCCGCTCGTCCAGCGCCCTGAAGCCGGTCATGCTGGCGACCAGTGTTGGGAAGAAGCAGAGCAGGAAGGTCAGCAGCACCTTCGGGAACAGGCCGAAGCCGAACCAGACCACGAAGAGCGGGGCGATCGCGATCTTGGGCACAAGCTGGAAGAAGACGATGACCGGGTAGATCGCCTTCTCCAGGATCTTCACGGAGACGATGATGTAGCCGAGCGGGATCGAGATCACCGCCGCCATCAGGAAGCCGAGCACGATCTCATTGGCGGTCACCAGCGTGTGCTGGGCGATCAGGGCCCGGTCGATCCAGAGCCGCTCGAAGAAGGCGCTCGGCACGGGCAGGATGTATTCCGGGATGCCGGCCATCGGCACGAACCACTGCCAGGCGAGCAGCAGCACGGCAAAGCTGGCAAGAGGCCAGGCAATCGCGGAGACCCAGGCGTGGGCAGGGCCGGTGGCCGGAACAGGTGTCGCGGAGGATGCCGCGGCAGGCGCGATGGCACCATCGTTGCTCATGCCTGGATTCCTGTCTGGAGGAGAGGGCTCGGCCGGCCATTCAGCGAAGGGCTCTGCAGCGATGAACTCTGGCGACGGCGCAACGGCCAGATCTCGGCCATCTCGACTGCGGCCCTGTGCAGAGCGTCGGCAATCGAGCCATGGCGCGCGACCTGCATCCGGGCCGCAGGGCCGGCGACGCTCAATGTGCCGGCGATCGGCGCCTCGGCTCCAGGCGCGGAGCGAAAGGTCGTCGCCATCGCCACAGTGCCGATCTCGCCTTCCTCCACGGCGAGTGCAAAGCCGCGCTGCCGCGTCTCGGCGAGATGGCTGCGCAAGGCCTCGACGCCGGTGACGGCATTGGGACCCGTGCGCCCCTCCGCCTGAAAGCCGCGCGCGCAAACGATGCGAAGCGCCTGGTCTTCGGGCAGGGAGGCGAGCCAGGCCTTGCCGGTCGCCGTGGCATGCAGGACGATTTCCGAGCCCATTGGCGGCTCGTAGCGCAGGCCGGCGGTCGCGCCCTGCGACCGCGCGATCCAGACCAGATTCTCCCCCTCGACCACGGCCAGGCGACAATATTCGCCCGTCGCCTGGGCGAGCCGGTCGAGCACTATCTGACCGGCATCGGGCAGATGACGCAGGTCGAGATTGCGGAAGGCGAGGAGCGAGAGCTTCAGGGTCAGCGCATAGGCGCCGCTAGCGGGATCCTGCGCGACAAAGCCGCGCTCGGCGAAGGTGGTCAGCAGGCGGTGGGTCGCACTGGCAGGCAGGTCGAGCCGCTCGGCGAGGGCGCCGAGATCGATGCCGGCGGGTTCGCCCGACAGCATTTCCAGCATCTTCAGCGCGCGGTCCACCGCTGCGATCGTCACCGTTCCACCCTCATATCTTCTTTTTGGAATAGCATTCCATTTCGGAATTTGATTTCGTATATGAGCGAGGACAGGCCGAGTCAACGGCCCTGCGATGGCTGGAGAGGGGAGCGACCATGAGTTTGGCAGGCGAGGGGGCGGTCGCAATCTGGCACGACATCGCGCCGGAAGGACGCGAGGTCTTCTATGCCTGGCATGGTCAGGAGCACATGCCGGAACGGGTCGGCATTCCTGGATTCCTGCGCGGCCGGCGCTATGTCGCCATTGAGGCCGATCTCGAATTCTTCAATCTCTACGAGGCGCTGAGCGTCGAGGTTCTGAAGGGACAGGATTACACGGCACGCGTGAACGCGCCGACACCCTGGACCCTTGCCGCGGTCAAGCATTTCCGCTCGGTCGCCCGCTCGATCTGCCGGGTGGCGCATAGCGCCGGGCCGGCGCAGGGTGGGCTGATCGCGACGCTGCGCTATGATGTGCCGGACGTGCAGGCGGCGGAACACAAGGCTGCCTTGCTTCGGCAGCTGGTTCCCGATCTGCTGGGGCGACCGGGCGTCGCCGGCGTGCATGTGCTCACCGCCGATGCCGAGGCGAGCGGCGTCGCCACGGCCGAGCAGAAGGCGCGTGGCGTCGCCAATGCCGTCCCACGCTGGGTGTTGCTGCTCGAAGGCTGGGGAGACGAGGCGGAATTCGTGAGCCTGGCCAAGGTGGAGCTCGCGGCTGAGAAACTCACGGCGCTTGGCGGCGAGGGGCCATTCGATCTAGGGCTCTATCGTCACCAGATCACCCGAACCAAGACTGCCTGGAGTGCGGGCTAATGACTGCGACCTACGAATTCGGCGGGCGCCGCGCGATCATCACCGGTGGGGCTGGCGGGCTCGGGCGTGGCATGGCCAAGGCGCTGATGGATGCCGGCGCCGAAGTCGAGCTCTGGGACATGAGCGCGTCGGCGCTGGCGCAGGCGCGGTCGGAACTCGGCCCGGCCATCAGCGTCCGGGAGGTCGACATCACGAATGTGGCGGCGGTCGAACATGCCGCCGATACCGTCTTTACCGGTGGCCGGGTCGATATCCTCGTCAACAATGCCGGTGTGCTCGGCGAGGTCAAACCGGTCTGGGAAACCTCGCCGGAGAATTTTCAGCGCGTGCTGCAGGTGAACCTGTTCGGAGCCTATCTCGTGACGCGTGCGGTCGTCGGGCGCATGCGGGCACAAGCAGCGCGCCACACCGCACAGAACCCGCACCCGTTGCGCGGCCATGTCGTCAACATTGCTTCGATCCAGGGCAAGGAAGGCATGGCGATGGCGGCTGCCTACAGCGCCTCCAAGGCAGGATTGATCGCGCTGACTAAGAGCGTCGCCAAGGAAACCGCACGCGACGGCATTATCGTGACGGCGATCACGCCGGCCGCTGCCGAAACCGCGATGGCCAAGGAAATCTCGGCCGAGCGCCGCGCAGACATCCTTGGCCGTATCCCGATGGGCCGCTTCGTCGAGATCGAGGAGGTGGCCAGAATGGTGCTCTGGCTCTCCTCCGACGAGTGCTCCTTCTCGACCGGGGGCATTTTCGATCTGTCAGGCGGCAGAGCGACTTACTGAGTCAAACTCCAGCGCTTTCTTAGATCGTCGGATCGGATCTGGTGTCCGGTCCGACGACCCAGCCTTCTGCGTTTGGATCGGCTTTCCCGAAAGCCGCAATCCAGTTTTCGAGCCGGTGCTTTAGCTCTTCCTGGCCGGCCCCGTTGCGATCGCCCGGTCGCTCGCGCCCCATTCGGCCCAGGAGCCGTCATAGATGGCGCGCGCCGGTTTGCCGATGGTCTCGAGCGCGGTCGAGAGGATCGCGGCCGAGACGCCCGAGCCGCAACTGGTGATCATCGGCTTGTCCAGATCGACGCCAGCCTCGGTGAAGGCGGCAGCGATCGCCTCCGGCGAACGGAGCCTGCCATCGGCGATGATTGCCGGGAAGGGCAGGTTGAGCGAACCCGGCATATGGCCCGAGCGCACGCCGGCGCGCGGCTCCGGCGCCTCGCCGCGGAAGCGGTCGGCCGGACGGGCGTCGACGACCTGGATCGCAGCGCCATTCAGCGCACGCTCGACATCGCCGGCATCGGCCACGGCGGAGTGGTCGAGACGGGCGGTGAAGGTGCGGGCGGCGCGGGTACGGGGCGGGCCTTCCTCGATCGGGCGACCTTCGGCCTGCCATTTCGGGAAGCCGCCTTCGAGGATGACGACGTCCTTCGCCCCGAAGGTCTTGAAGGTCCAGCGGACGCGCGCGGCCGAGAACAGGCCGAGCCCGTCATAGACCACAATGCGCATGCCGTCGCCGATTCCCATGGCGCCGACAGCGGCCGCGAAGGCATCCGGCCGCGGCAGCATGTGCGGCAGATCGGACTTGGCGTCCTTCACCGTATCGATGTCGAAGCGCACCGCACCAGGAATGCGCCGTGCCGCGTATTCGGCGGCGGGATCGCGGGCATGCACGGGGAGATACCAGGAGCCGTCGACCACCACGATATCGGGCGCGTTCAGGCGCTCGGCGAGCCATTCGGTGGAGACGAAAACATCGTTGCTGGCCATGGTCGGCGTTTCCTGCTGATGAGGCGAAGTCTGGCGGGCTCAGGCAAGCGCGATGCGCACGCGCCTGTTCTGCTTGCCCTTCTTCTCGATATCGGTGATCGCAACAACACCGATCTCGGAGGTGTTGCGGACATGGGTTCCGCCGCAGGGCTGGAGATCGATGCCTTCGATCGAAACCAGCCGGACGCGACCGGACCCGCGCGGTGGCTTCACCGACATGGTCTTGACCAGGCCGGGATTGGCGTCGAGCTCCTCGTCGGTAATCCAGCGCTCGCTGACGGCGGCATTGCGGGCGATCAGCGCGTTCAGCTTCTCGCCGATCTCCGCCTTGTCGAGCCCGCCTTCCGGAATGTCGAAATCGAGACGGCCGTCGCCATCGCCGATCGAGCCGCCGGTGACGGGGAAGGGCAGCACGACGCTGAGCAGGTGCAGGGCCGTGTGGATTCGCATGCGCTTCAGGCGGCGCTCCCAGTCGAGCAACAGGGTGACAGTGTCGCCGGGCTGAGGTGCGGCCTGGCCCTCGAGCGGCACATGGATGACGCGGCTCTTGTCCTCGGGGTCGTATATCGTGGTGCCGATGGCGATCTCGCTGCCGTCGGCGAGGCGGATCCGCCCGGCATCGCCCGGCTGGCCGCCGCCGGTGGCGTAAAACACCGTGCGATCGAGAACGATGCCGCCGCGCTCGTTCAGCGCCTCTACCTTGGCCGGGGTCTCGGCGAGGTAGGAGTCCTGGCGGAAGAGCAATTCTGTCGGCATCGGTCGTGGTCCTGATTCATCTGCGGCTGGCGCTGCGGCCGGCAGACTGCACCGATTGCGTGGCGTGCGCCACATGCCATGACGCCGTGTGGGGATTGCGGCGATCGAGGCGCTGCAGAAGCGGGACGGGCAGGGCGGCAAGGTTGCGCCGATCACTTGTGGGGCTGTATGTCCGGGAGGCCTCTCGTCCGGAGAAACCATGTCATTGCCGCGCATGCAGCCGCAGGACGGCGTCGCCTGGGTCACCGGCGCGAGTTCCGGCATCGGCGAGGCCGTCGCACTCGAACTGGCCGCTCGCGGGTGGACGGTGGCGATCACGGCGCGACGGCTGGAACAACTCGAAGAACTCGCACGACGCGCGACCGGATTGCCCGGTCGTATCGTTGCCCATGCCGGCGACGTGACGGATGCCGCAGCCATGCGCGTGGTGGTCGATGCCATCGAGAGCGTGCATGGGCCGATCGCGCTGGCCTTCCTGAATGCCGGCGTCGCGCCAGTCACCCGACCCGGCGTGTTTGACATCGCGGCTCTCGAGGCTGCTCTGGCGGTCAACACCCTTGGAGCAGCCAAGGGGCTGGCCGCCGTGCTGGAGCGGATGAAGCCGCGGGGCCGTGGCCATATTGCGGTCAACGCCTCGATCGCCGGTTTCGGCGGCCTGCCGAGAGCCGCCGCCTATGGCGCTTCCAAGGCGGCGACGATCTACATGTGCGAGGCGCTGAAATTCGACTGCGACAGGCTCGGCATTCGTCTTCAGGTCGTCAATCCGGGCTTCGTCGATACGCCCCTGACGCGCCAGCACGATTTCTCGATGCCGCTCCTGATGACCGAGGCGGTTGCAGCAAAACGCATCGTCGACGGCTTCGCGCGCGGCGGCTTCGAGATCAGCTTTCCACGCCGGCTGTCATGGGCGGTGAAGCTGATCAACCTGTTGCCCTACCCGGTCTATTTCCGGGCGATCGGGTGGTTTACCGGCCGGGCGAAGCGAGAGCAGGCGTAAGCTGCCCGCCGAAGCGGCTCTCCAGCCAAGCGACGCCGAAATGGGTGATCGCCGCAGCGTCGACGAGGATGCTTGCTGCGGCGCCGATCTGTCCCTGCCGACCCTGTCCGGAGGCAAGGAATGCACCGACGATCTCGGCAAAGTAATCCTCATCGAGCCCGGCGACGATGGGATCGCCCGTGTCGAATTCCTCGATCATCCGCCACAGCGTGCCGGATGCGGTCGCGAACGGGACTTCCCGGCGCAGGATGCGCTTGCCCGGGATCTGCGCGAGGTGTTCGGCGTGATGCAGCAGGGTCAGCGTGTCGCGGGGGGCGCCGACCATGAGAACCTTGCCGCCGATGGAGACGAGCTTCGCCAGCGGAGAACCTTCGCCATAGCCATAGTCGAGCGGGTGATCCTGCGTGATCCAGTCCGCCCTGGCACCGAGTGCTGCAACCGAAGCGCCGGGATTGCCACTGCGTTTCGCGCCGGGGGTGGTGCGCAGGAATTCCGGCAGCACGCCATTGTCGCGAATGGCACGTGACGACGCCGGATCGAAGGGCGGGAGATGCGCGCGCCAGGTTTCGGGAACGCGGCCCTCATCGTCGAGCAGGTCGTCATAGGCGCCGTCCCAGTCGGTATAGGCCAGCAGCGTTCCCTGAGCGCCGATTGTGTCGAGCAGGGCGCCGATCAAGGCATCGGGACCGTTCAGCAAGCGTCCGACGCGGCTCATCGCGGCATGGACCATCACGGTGTCGCCGGGCTGCAGGCCGAGGCGCTGGAGGTCCGCACGCAGGGCCGCGCGGGTGAGGAAGGCGGGGAGTGTGTCCGACATGCGAAATTGATCCGGCGCTGACTCAACGTCATGGCCGTGACGGACGATTGTGGCGCGTTTCAGATTGTCCGGCAGGTTTTGACGATGAGATCGACGAACCATTGCATCGCCGGGTTCGACGTTGCGCGCAGTCCATGCACGAGGTCGATCGCGAAAGCCGGAACCTCGTAGGGTAGGGGAAGGATCGCCACGCCTGCCACGTCGGCAAAGCGCAGGGCGATTCGCTCCCCCATGGTCGCCACGAGATCAGTCCCTGCCAGTACAAAGGGCACCGCCACGACATGCGGAAGCGTGACCGCGACCCTGCGCTTGTGTCCGTGTTCCGACAGAATGGCATCGACGGCACTCGGTGAGCCATCGCCTCCCATCGACGAGAACAGGACATGGGGGAGGCGCACGAAATCAGCACGGTCGAGCGAGATGCCCGGAGCTGCGCGGGATGCATCGCGAACGCAGGTGAAGCGCTCCATCAGCAGGAACTGCCGGGTTGTGCGGGAGGAGGCGGGCAGATGGCCGCCGATCAGGGCATCGACCTCGCCGCGTTCCAGCCGCGCCAGGCTCTCGACCGCATCGGTGATGGGACGCACGGTGAGATCGACCCCGGGCGCGTCGCGCCGCAGCGCTTCGACAAGGGCCGGCACGATGACGAGGTCGCCGTAATCCGTCACTGCGATGGTGAAATGCCTCCGTGCCGAGCCTGGATCGAAGCCCGGCCCGGAATCCAGCGTTCTGCGAATCTGTTCCAGCGCCTCGCTGACCGGTCGGGCCAGGGCAAGCGCCCTGGCGGTCGGCTGCATGCCCTCGGCCGTCCTGACCAGCAGGTCGTCGTCGAACAGGGCTCGCAGGCGCGCCAGCGCGCTGCTCATCGAGGGTTGTGCCAACCCGATGCGCTGCCCTGCGCGGGTCACATGGCGCTCCTCCATCAGGGCCTCGAAGGCGACGAGGAGATTGAGATCGATCGCAGCCAAATTCATGGCGACGATTATGGTCATGCCGATAATCGATTTCCAAGATGGCGATATGCCTGCCTATCGTCTGCGCCCCAGGCAAACGGGCGTGTCTCATGCGATCCAATCTTCCGCGCCTGATCCCGCGCGGGCCGACATTGCTGGCGCTCGGCGTCATGCTCGGGCTGATTTTTCCCACGCTGGCCGAGCTGGCGCGCCCGCTGATGCCGGCGGCGATCTTCCTGATCGTGCTCGGGACGCTGCTGCGGATCGACATGATCGCGGTGGTCGCCGTGATCCGGCGTCCTTCGCTGTCGGTCTTCCTACCCTGCGTCGCGATGATCGCATGTCCGATCCTCGCAGGCATCGCCGCGCATCTGATCGGCCTTGCCCCTGAGCTCGCACTGGCGCTGGTTCTGGCCAGCTCAGTGCCACCGTCGAGTGGCACCGCGGCGGTCGCAAGAATGCTGGGGCTGGATGGTGCGGTGCCGCTGGTCGTCACGCTCCTGTCCATGGCGCTGGCGCCCCTCACCATACCGTTGCTGGCAAGCTGGTCCGGCGGGCTCTCCGTCGCGCCTCTTGACCTCGCGCTGAGGCTTGCGCTGCTGATCGGAGGGGCTGAGGGCGTCGCGCTCATCCTGAGGCGGCACGCCGCAGCCGCGCTGGCTGCCCATGGCGCCGCGGTCGATGGCATCACTGTCGCAGCATTGCTGGTCTTCGCTCTGGCGACCATGGCCGGCATGCGCAGCCAGATCGAGAATGATCCTCAGGCGGCCATCATCTGCCTGGCGCTTGCCTTCGCCTGCAATCTCGGCATGCAGCTTGGCGGGGTCCTGGTGCTGCCGGGTTCCTTGCGCGAACGCCTGGCGGTCGGCCTGATTCTCGGGAACCGCAATGTCGGTCTGGTCTGGTCGGCGCTTGGTACTGCTGCAACCCCGCGGATGGCACTTTACTTCGCAGCGACTCAGCTGCCGATCTACATCATGCCGCGCCTGCTCGAGGCGCTGCTCGCAAGGTCACGCAAGGATTGTCCGGTCACCGGAATCTCCGGTCGTGCCATGTCAATCGAAGGGAATGCCGATGACACGATCTGATCTTACGCCGGAACTGGCGGCTCGCTTCGCCGCCATTGCGCTGGGGCACGTCCGGCGCGAATACCCCAACAAGCCTGATCATGTCCTGGCCGGCCCCGAAGACGCCCGAACGCCGCGTGAACTCCATCCGGTCTTCTATGGCAGCTATGACTGGCATTCCTGCGTTCACAGCTACTGGATGCTGGCGCGCCTGCTGCGCCGCTTTCCGGACCTTCCGAATGCCGGAGATATCTGCGCCCTGTTCGACGAACAGTTCGTCGCGGACAAGGTCGCCGTCGAGTGCGCCTATCTTGCGGCGCCGACGGCGCGCGGCTTCAAGCGGCCCTATGGCTGGGCTTGGCTTTTGAAACTGGCCGAGGAACTGCACCTGCATGACGACCAGCGCTGGTCGCAGATGCTCGCGCCGCTGGCGGACGCATTCGCTCAGCGCTTTCGCGACTTTCTGCCGCTCGCGAYCTATCCGGTCCGCGTGGGCACGCATTTCAACACGGCCTTCGGCCTCAGGATGGCGGCAGACTATGCTGCGGTGACGCGGGACGACGCCTTCATGGCGCTGCTGCGAGACACCGGCAGGCGCTGGTACGGCGGGGATGCGGATTGCCCGGCCTGGGGCGAGCCGAGCGGCGACGACTTCCTGTCCTCGGCGCTGATCGAGGCGGAATGCATGAGGCGTCTCCTGCCAGGGGAGGAATTTCTGCCCTGGTTCGACGTCTTCCTGCCCAGGCTTGCCGACAGCGGACCGGAAACCCTGTTCCGGCCGGCGACTGTCAGCGATCGCACGGATGGCAAGATCGCCCATCTCGATGGTCTGAATCTCAGCCGGGCGTGGTGCTGGCGCGCGCTCTCCGCGGCGCTGCCGCCGGGCGATCCGCGCCGAACCCTGGCAGAGGACGCTGCCGCACGGCACCTGGCGGCCGGGCTTCCCCATATCGCCGGCGACTATATGGGCGAACACTGGCTCGCGAGCTTTGCCGTGCTCGCGCTCGAAGGATGAGGGCACGAAGCACGGCAGGCAGGCTATGCGCGACCCAGGGACGCAAGGGCATCGAGCGCCCGCTGCCGGCCAAAACCGAGATCGATGATCGGGCGTGGATAGGTTTCTCCGAGCCGGACGCCAGCGGCCGCGAGCTTGCCAGGCGAAAGCGTCCAGGGACTGTGGATCTCCGGGGCTGGAAGCTGACCGAGTTCCGGAATCCAGCGTCGGACATAGGTGCCGTCGGGGTCGAATTTCTCGCCCTGCGTCACTGGGTTGAAGATGCGGAAATAGGGAGCGGCATCGGCGCCCGATCCCGCAACCCATTGCCAACTCGTGGGATTATTGGCGGGGTCGGCGTCAACCAGAGTGTCCCAGAACCAGCGCTCGCCTTCGCGCCAGTCTATGAGCAGGTGCTTGATCAGGAAGGACGCGACGATCATCCGCACGCGATTATGCATCCAGCCGGTCGTCCAGAGTTCGCGCATGCCGGCATCGACGATCGGATAGCCTGTCAGCCCGCGTTGCCAGGCGTGCAGCGCGGCATCGTCCTGTCGCCATGGAAAAGCGTCGAAACGCGCGTTGAAGTTCTGCGTCGCCAGGTCAGGGTGATGGAAGAGCAGGTGGTAGGAGAATTCACGCCAGCCGATTTCGGAGAGAAATTTCTCTGCATCGCCGGCGCTGCCCGGGATTTCTCCTGCATGCCGGGCTGCCAGCGTGGCGTGCCAGAGCTGGCGGGGCCCGATTTCACCGAAGCGCAGATGCGGAGAGAGGCGCGAGGTCGAGACCTTGTCGGGACGATTGCGACCCTCGCTGTAGCCTGCGATCGCCTCGCCGAGGAAAGAGGAGACGGCGCCCGTCGCGCCAGCCTCGCCCGGAATCCAGGCCTCGCGCATGCCTCCAGCCCAATCGGGCGCGGTCGGTTCCAGCATCAGCCTCTCATGATCGAGGGCAAGCGGTTTCAGCGATTCGGGGAGAGGCAGCGGTCTCAGCTGTGTGGGGGCTGGGGCAGGAGCTGCCGGCTCGCCGCGCGCCCGGACTGCGCGCCAATAGGGCGTGAAGACCTTGAAGGGCGTGCCGGAGCCCGTTGCGATCTGCCAGGGCTCGTTGAGCAGGCTGGCATTGTAGCTCGCGACGGTCGTGCCGGCCTGGGTCAGTTCGCGCTTCACCTCAGAATCAAGCGCAATGGCGGCGGCCTCGTAGCGACGATTCCAGGTGACGAGGTCGACGCCTGTTGCGGCCACGACCATGGGAATCAACCTGGCAGGGTCTCCCCGCATCAGGACGAGCCTGCCGCCGCGCGCGCCCAGCTCTTCGGCGAGCGCGGCGAGAGAGCGTGACAACCACCAGCGCGCTGCGCCGCCCAGCACGCGCCGTTTCGGTGATTCGTCGAGGATGTAGAGGCAAAGGACGGGGCCATGGGCCGCAGCTGCGCAAAGGGCAGGATTGTCGGCGAGACGCAGATCGTCGCGGAACCAGAACAGGGAGGAGGCGCTCATCCCTCCTGATAGCCTGCCTCCCGATAGCCTGCACCAGCGGCTCACGCGAAATCGGCGCCGTCAAGGCGCCGATCCTGGCATTGCTTCCGGGCGGGAGAATCGACCTCCGGGCCGGTATGCGGCGCTATCAGCGGTAATAGGGCCGGCCGTAATACTGGCGATGGCGCCAGTGCCCGCGTGCATAGCCATAGGGCGGCGGGCCGTAATGGCGGCGGCCGTAATAGCCGCGTGGGGGACCGTAGCGATAACCGTGAGAATAGTGTCCCCGGCCATGGCGCCAGTCGCGATACTGAACCTGCTGAATGTCGGACGTCCCGCTCAGCAGGTCGCCAGCCGTGGTCGGTGGCGCTGCGAGTGCGGCTGCGGGCAGGGCAGCCGTCAGGCCCAGCATCAGGGCCGAGGCGAGGAAAAAGTTTCGCATGATTCGTCTCCAGGTGAATCGGATCGACAGCATGGAAGCCGATCGGGCTCGAACCGGTGATGAACGGGATTGTCCGGAACCGTTCATCTCGCGCAAGGCACAGATGCCTCGCTTTCGCGAGGATCAGGGCAGTCAGCGCATCATGTTAAGGAGGTGGAGGCCTCGCCCGAACCGGAGCGATTGAGGTCTAGCAGTCACTTAGCCGGAATCCCTGTCCCGAATAGCAGCGCCATTTTACTTGGCTTTCGGTGCGCTTTGTCCCGCCATTCCGCCGCACGCCCTCCGTGGACAGCGCTGCGTAACGCCTCAGCGGCGGTTGTCAGTTCGGGGCATGGCGCTAAGCATTGCGGCATGAGCCAACCCAAAAATCCGCGGCCGATCATGCAGCACATTGTGCCGAGGCTGCACCTAAGCCGTTTCGCCGGCGCCGAACCTAAAGGGCACGTCTGGACGTTCTCAAAGAAGGTCGCGAAACCTCGATCAGCGATCCCCGAGGAGACGGGGATAGAGCGTCATTTCTATTCGGTCGAAAACCCTGACGGCAGCCACGATACCTGGATTGAGGAAACACTGTCGAAGATCGAAGGGGTCGCGGAAGAACCATATCGCAAATTGCTGCTCGGCGAGATCCCATCCGGGGGACTGTCAGGGATTTTGTGTCCGGGGCCATAGTGACGCCGATGGAGGGCGCTCATGGTCATCAAGAAGGACACACTGGATCAGTTGCTTGCGGGACGTGATCCGCGCGATGTTTTCGCCAAGGATGGGCTTGTCGATGAGCTGAAGAAAGA
>NZ_JBFTRC010000146.1:0-14276 GCF_056399325.1 Allobosea sp. 01N443 | reverse complement strand
GCTCTATCGGTGCCTTGTTCGCCACCTCTGCAGGAACCCCGGGCTCAACGCTGATCTGACCGCGGCCGCGCGCGCCATCGCAGCAGAGAATGTCTGGCGGGCCCAGCGCTATGGGATCCATGGCGGATTGGTCTGCCCGGAAAGCAAGGGGATGCGCTCGGTTCCGAGCCTGGTCGACGAACTGATCGATCAGCTTTCGGACGATGCCGCGGCGCTCGGCTGTACCGCCGAACTTGGCGAGTGCCGGACGATTGCGGCTCAGGGCACCAGTGCGGATCGACAGCTCGCCATCTTCGAGGAGGCCCGCGCGCGCACCGGGAGCGACGCGGGAGGGCTGGCCTCCGTCATCGACTGGCTGGCGTCAGAGACGCGAAACTATGGCGCAAGCCGGCTGCAGGACATGAGCCAGCCCCTGCGCGGTGTGGCCTGAACGCAAGCGGATGCCGGATGCCGGCATGTGCGTTGTGCATTTGCGCAAGCAATCTCCTTCCACGAACGCGGGACGGAGGTCGTTGTCCTCCGTTCGGCGGTCGCATATGTCTGACGCTTCCTGGGCCTGCCTCGCCCGTGCCGTCCGGTGCGTGCGAGATGTCGGCCACCCTTTCGTCCTGCCGGAGCGCCCATGGCTCGCGATGTGTCCGATTCCACCCCGATCGCGTCGAAGTCCGAGCTGATCGGCTGGATTGCGGCAGGCGAGAAGCCTCGCTCCGCCTTCCGGATCGGCACCGAGCACGAGAAGTTCCCGTTCTACCGCGCGGATATCGGCGCCGTGCCGTACGAGGGGCGCGGGGCCGCGGGCGGTATCCGGCACCTGCTCGAGGGCATGCAGCAGCGGCTCGGCTGGGAGCCGATCATTGACGATGGCCATATCATTGGCTTGGCCGGGCCCGAAGGTGGCGGGGCGATCTCGCTTGAACCCGGTGGCCAGTTCGAACTCTCCGGCGCGCCGGTCGAAACGCTGCATGAAACGGCGGCGGAGCTCGCCGCGCATCTTGCCGATGTGAAAGCGGTCGCCGAGCCTCACGATATCGGCTTTCTGGCGCTGGGCCACTCGCCGCTCTGGACGCGGGAGCAGACCCCGGTCATGCCGAAGGGCCGCTACCGGATCATGGCCAACTACATGCCGAAGGTCGGCACGCGCGGCCTCGACATGATGTTCCGGACCTGCACCGTGCAGGTGAACCTCGATTTTGCCGACGAGGCGGACATGGTGAAGAAGCTCAGGGTTTCGATTGCCCTGCAGCCGATCGCAACCGCGCTCTTCGCTTCTTCGCCCTTCACCGAGGGCAAGCTCAACGGCTTCCAGTCGGTCCGTTCCGAAATCTGGCTCGATACCGACAATGCCCGTTCGGGCATGCTGCCCTTCGTGTTCGATGAGGGCATGTCCTACGAGGGCTATGTCGACTGGGCGCTCGACGTGCCGATGTATTTCGTCAAACGCGGGCCGGTCTACCACGACGTGACGGGCGCCTCCTTCCGCGATCTGCTCGCCGGCCGGTTGCCGCAGCTTCCGGGCGAGCACGCGACCATGTCCGATTGGGCCAACCACCTGTCGACATTGTTCCCCGAGGTCCGGCTGAAGCGCTTTCTGGAAATGCGGGGCGCCGATGCCGGGCCGCCCGCCTTGCTGAACTCGTTGCCCGCCTTCTGGGTCGGATTGCTCTATGATCAGGTCGCGCTCGACGCCGCCTGGGACCTGGTCAAAGGCTGGAGCACCGAGGAGCGTCAGGGCCTGCGCGACGCAGTGCCTGCGGCGGGGCTCTCTGCCACAGTCGCCGGCCGCAGCGCGCGTGAGATTGCGCAACAGGTTCTGGAATTGTCGCGCGCTGGTCTCGCGCGCCGCGCCCGCCTGAACGGCAAGGGCGAGGACGAGACGCGTTTCCTTGATCCTGTTCTCGCGATTGCCGAGAGCGGCCGCAGCCTGGCTCAGGACCTTGCCGACCGGTATCGCGGGGAATGGAACGAGCGTGTCGAGCCGGTCTTTAAGGATTTGCTCATCTAAACGGCCGATCAGCCAGGGAATTCCCAGGCAAGGTCGGTGGTTCGCGGCATTTGCCATCGGGCGTTAACGCTTTCTCCGAAGCTTCGGAGCGAGCATCCGGCCATGGAACGATTGCTCACCCTTCTTCTCGGCTTCGCCCGCGACAACCGCGGCGCGACGGCGATCGAGTATGGGCTCGTTGCTGGCCTGATCTCGATGTCCGTGATCGTCGGCGGGCAGGAGATAGGTCGGTTCGTACGCGGTGTATTCGAAGCGGTACAGACCGGGCTCAATCCCTGAAAACCACGGCTCCCGAGGGAGCCGGGCCCAGGGCAGGCTGCGGACGGTTCTACTCCGCCGCCGTCTTGAAGCTCGCGAGGTTGTCGAGGCTTTGGATGATGTGCTCCGCCAGGGCATTGGAGAGCACCGACGGGTCGAAGCGCGTGCGCAATAGCCCGATCTTGCAGGACGGCAGGGTTGCATAGCCCTCGCTGGGGCCGAGTATGCGCATACCGGGCCTGATCGCGCTCTCCGGCAGCACAGAGACGGCGAGGCCGGCGACCACGGCTGCACCGACCGCAGTCGAATTCCAGCTCGCATAGAGCACGCGGAAGCGGCGCCCCTTCTTCTCCAGCGCTTCGACCGCAGCCTGCCGCCAATTGCAGGTCGGACGGCCGAGCGCGAGCGGGAGCGGGTCCTCCTCATGGACGGTATGGCGCGCAGAGGTGACCCAGAGCAGTGGCTCGATCCGGATGATCTCGCCCTGACCGCGGCCTTCGACATGGGTGATGATGGCAAGGTCGATATCACCGGTGCCGATGCGCTCGGCCAGCATCGGAGTCGGCTCGCAGACGACCGTCACCTCGGCGCGCGGGTTGGAATGAGCAAAGCGAGCCAGGATCTCGGGTAGATAGCGGTCGGCATAGTCGTCGGGGACGCCGAGGCGGATGCGCCCCTTGAGGTCTGCATCGGCGAAGCTCGCCACGCATTCGAGATTGAGGCGCACGATGCGGCGCGCGTAATCCAGCAGGCGCTCACCATCTTCCGTCAGCTTGGCGTGGCGTCCGTCGCGGCCGAAGAGCGGGCGCCCGACCCGTTCCTCAAGGCGCTTCATCTGCATCGAGACGGCGGATTGCGTCTTGTAGACGATCTCCGCCGCGCGAGTGAACGAGCCCGTATCGGCAATGGCGACAAAGGTCTTGAGCTGGTCGGCGTCGAGAACATGCGCCATGGAGCACCCCCACGATGGATCATCAATATCCGTGCTGTGAAGCATCATAACCATTCGTTTGGCTGATGGCCAGCGCAAAGCTATCCTGCCCACATTCTCCAGTCCGTGTCGTCGGTGCGCTCCAGCCGGGCCGGAAAATGCTCGTTTTGCCGCCAGACCCCTGAAGGAGGTCGCCATGCTGATCCTGACATTCGTTCCGAAGTCGCTCTCGTTCGTCGCCACCGGCGTCACGCGTGTTGTGGCCGGCGGTTATGTTGGCGTGAAAGCCTTGACGCGCGCTCTGATTCACCGCCGTGAGGTGCTGAGGCTCTCCGAACTCGACGAGCGCGGCCTCAAGGATATCGGTCTCGTCCGCTCCGATATCGACGGCGCGCTGACCGTATCCTGGCTGAAGGACCCTTCGGCGGCTCTCGCGGCCCGCTCCAGCGCGCGGGCCGGCGTCGCCTCTCTCCGGCGCGAAGAGGGCGTTCGACAGGCTCAGGTGAAGAATGCTGTCGCCAAGCCTCTCACGCCGCGTCCGGTCGCGGCCGGTTCGAATTCGACGGTTGCGTGCAGCGCCTGACCCCTTGGCACTGCGCGTTTCTTGCGGGCGGGAGCTTCGTGCTTCCGTCCGTTTTTCTTTTCCAAGCTCTCGCCGGGCATGGCGGAAGCGGGATTTGAAGCCATTTCGCCTGCAATTTGGCCCTAATCGGCATTCGTAACCTATTTTTCAGCATTCCCGCCGAACGTTCCCGACATGCCGCGGCGATGCCCGGTTCGATGCTTCTCGGGGGGGTGGGTGTCGGTATGCGGATTTCTCTGCGCTTTCAGGATCTGCGTCTCAGGACCAAGATCGCGATCCCGCTGATCGTTCTCGGATTGATCAGCGTTGCAACTGCCGTCTATGCCGGCCGCGAATATGCGCGGATCCAGAAGGCATATTCCGATCTGATCTCGCACAATGCGACGGCGATCCTCGATTCGGGCCGGACCACCCGCGCCATGACCGACATCGTGCGCGATCTCTACAAGGCGATCGCCTATCCCGAATTCATGAAGCAGAACGCGACCAGCATCGAGGATGTGCGCAAGGCCTATGACCGTGCGCAGTTCCAGCTGATCGAGGCCAAGATCAGCTTCCCGCAGAAGGCTGCCGAGTTCGACGCCATGGGCCGGGCACTCTCCGCGCTCAAACCGCAGATCGACGATATCGTCGCCCAGGCCGCGAAGGACGAGGATCTGGCCGCGTTGTCGGTCATGTCCCAGCTCGATCGCACAATTGGCGAGATCGTCACCGCCGCAGGCAAACYCAACGAAGCCATCAAGACGGAAACCCAGGCGACCTCGGAAACGCTCGATGCCGAGGCCAGCGAACTGAGCATCGTCATTCTGGGCCTCTCAGCCCTGGGCATCCTGCTTGGCCTGGGCGGTGCTGCCTTGCTGACCCGGTTTTCGATCACCAGGCCGCTGGAAGCGCTGAGATCGCGCATGGATGATCTCGCCAGGGGCGATTACGCGGTCGAAGTTCAGGGCCAGGCGCGCAAGGACGAGATCGGCGCGATGGCGCGTGCGGTTCAGGTCTTCAAGGAAAACGGCCTTGCCGTGCAGCGTCTCGAGGCGGAGAGCGCCGAGGGACGAGACCTTTCCGAGCAGCAGCGCCGGCAGATCGAGACCGAGCGGGCCGAGCAGGCAAAGCAGCAGGAGCAACTCGCGCGGGAGCAGGGGCTGGTCATGGGGCTGCTGGCAGAGGGCCTCGACCTGCTCTCGAAGAGCGATCTCAGCCATCGCATCGATGCGGAGGTTACCGCTGCCTATGAGAAGCTGCGCGACGATTTCAATACGGCGGTGGAGCATCTCTCGATGACGATCACCACCATCCAGGCGACTGCGGCCGATGTCGGCAACGCGGCGCGCGAGATCAATATGGGCGCAGACGATCTCTCGAAGCGCACCGAGGAACAGGCGTCCTCGCTGGAGGAGACTGCGGCAACCACGGAAGAGCTTGCCGCCTCGGTCAAGGCCTCTGCGCAGGCATCGAAGCAGGCCGTCTCGCTGGCCGATGAGGCGATGAGCGTGGCGCAACGGGGCGGTGCAATCGTCCATGATGCGGTCGCTGCAATGGCACGCATCGAGACGGCCTCACGAAAGATCTCCGACATCACCTCGGTCATCGACGAGATCGCCTTTCAGACCAATCTGCTCGCCTTGAATGCGGCGGTCGAAGCGGCGCGGGCGGGCGATGCCGGCAGGGGCTTTGCCGTGGTCGCCTCGGAGGTCCGCACGCTGGCGCAGCGCTCGGGCGAGGCCGCCAAGGGTATCAGCGCGCTGATCTCGGAATCGGGAGCGGAGGTGGCCCAGGGCGTCGGGCTCGTCCGCTCTGCCGGTGAAGCGCTCGATCAGATCGTGGCCGCATCGCGAAAAGTCTCCGCGACCGTATCCGAAATCTCCGCGGCCTCGGCCGAGCAGGCCAATGGAATCGACGAGATGAGCCAGTCGGTCGCGCTTATGGACGAGATGACCCAGCAGAACGCCGCACTGGCCGAACAGAGCGCAGCCTCTGCCAGCGCACTGGGCGATCAGATCCGGCGCCTCAACGATCTCGTCTCGAGCTTCCGCACGCGCGACAATGTCGCCGATCTCCGGGCGATCGCTGCGGCCATGTCCGAAGGCCGTGGCGCCGTGATCGAGTGGTCGCAGCGGCGCAGCGCCTGATCGGGACAGGGCGATGAGTGCCGAAAGCATCGGCCCGAAAAGCGGATTGCGGTTTTCGGCAAAGCCGATGCAAAGACAAAAGGTTAAGTCATCAGGCCGGATACGATATCCGGTCCGATGAATTAGCGACGCTGCCCGCCGCCGAGCATCGCGTCCAGAATCGACTTCAGCGCGTTCTGATGGTCGTCCTGCACCTGGCGACCATGCTCGAACATCTGGTTCAGCGCGTCGAGGCCGATCGACCCCGGCCCGGCTTCGCCCGAAGGCGCCGGCTGGTCCGGTTCCGGCTCAAGCTCAGGCTCTGCCGTGGGCCTGGTGGCCTGGCCACGCGGTTGTGACGGGGGCGGCGCCGCCTGGGGCTGAGCCGCTGCACCGCCAAGCATCCCGGTCAGGATCTGGCCGAGAAGCCCGCCCATCGGGTCGGCCCCGGCCGGTTCGCCTGGCCTTGCCCCGCCCAGAGGACCACCTCCGAGCGGACCGCCGCCAAAGGGACCGCCACCCTGTGTCGGAGGGGCACCAGCCGCCTGCCCGAACAGGCTCCCGAGAATCGCGTCGAGCGAGCTCCCCGGCGTTTGCGGTTGGGTTTGGGGCGCGGGCTGCTGGCCCGGCATCCTGCCCTGCATCATCTCGGCGAATTGCCCGAAGATGCCGCCGAGCCCCTGATTGCTGGTCGACTTGAACAACCCGCCCATGATCATGGAGGCGATGACCGGCAGCATCTGTTTCAGAACCGCCTGGCCGACGCCGCTGGTCGCCGCAGCCTGGGCGGCCAGCGCGTTGCTGACGTCCTTCGAGCCGAAGAGCTGGTTGAGGACGTTGTTGCCCATCATCGCGGCGTTGTCGGGAATGCCATCGCCATCGGCGTCATAGAGCGAGCCGAAGGGCGAGGCCGTCATCATCTGGGCGAGATTGCCGAAAGCGCGGGGGTCCTGCGTCTGGCGCTGCAGTCCCATGGTGAAGGCCGGCAGCAAGGCGTCGAGCGCGCTCTGCGTCTGCTGTTGGCTGAGCCCGTATTGCCKAGCCAGATTCTGCATGGCCTGCCCGTTCTKGGCCGATTGCATCATCTCGAACAGGTTCATCATGGCGCCTCTCCGTCTTCGTCGCGGTCTGCCGCCGCCTGCACCCCGAACGATAGCAGGGCGGGGCGGGCAGGCAAGCGAGGCCGCCGCGATGCTGGATGCTCACGCGCCCCTGGGCTGGCGCTCCAGGCGCGTGATGCCGCGATAGGCAAAGACCAGCGCGACGAGGCCGAACGCCACAGCCCCGAGCGCGGTGCCGACCATCGCCCCCTTCGGCCCCGCATAATATGCGCCGACCCAGGCCATCGGCATCGTCCCGAGCGTTGCGCGCCCCCAGCTGAAGAGAGTCGACAGGATCGGCATGCCGAGATTGTTGAACGCGGCATTGGCGACGAAGAGTATCGCGACGAAGATCCACATCGGCCCGGAGATCAGGCAGAAGAACATCACCAGCTCTGCGGTCAGGCCGCTGGCATGGAATACGGCGACGATCGGGCCGCGCAGCAGGAGGAGCGCGAGCCAGGCAACGCAGACGCAGGCCACGGCGAAGATCACGGAATCGCTGAGCGCGCGGCGCATGCGGTCGAAACGGCCGGCTCCCCAGTTCTGGCCAAGGATCGGCCCGACTGCGCCCGATAGCGCAAAGATCACGCCAAAGGCGACCGGCACCAACCGATCCATGATCGCCATTGCCGCGATCGCGCCATCTCCGAAGCGCGCGAAGATGCTGGCGAAGACTGCGTTTGCGATCGGCGTCGAGAGATTGGTCAGGATCGCCGGGCCGGCGATCGCAAGCGTGCGCGGCGTGTCGGCCAGCAGCGCCTGCCGGTTGGGCATGCCGACCATGTCGTGGATCTTCACCGCGCCACGGAAGCCGACAAAGGCAAAAATGACACGTGACAGCACGGTCGCCCAGGCGGCGCCGTCTGTGCCGAGTGCAAAGCCAAAGATGAACAGCGGATCGAGCACTGCAGTTGCGAGCCCGCCCCCGAGCGTAACGAACATGGCGCGCCGGGCATCTCCGATGGCGCGCAGTACGCCCGAAAATCCGATGCCCAGCGCCATCAGAAGATTGGAGGGCAGGGCGATCCAAAGGAATGAGAGGGCGACGTCATAGGCCTCGCCATGCGCCCCAAGATGCCTCAGGAGCCAGGGCAGGCAAGGCAATGCCAGCAGCGTGAGCGCGATTGCGGCAAGCGCCATCAAGGTCATAGCGGAGCCCGCGATCCGGCGCGCGCCCTTGCGGTCTCCGGATCCAAGCGTGCGGGAGGCCAGCGCCGAGACCGCGATCATGAAGCCGATATTGATCGAGACCGTCAGGAACAGCACGATCGTCGCGAAGCCGACGCCAGCAGTCGCCGCCGGCCGGCCGAGCCAGGAGACGTAGAGCAGCGAGAGCAGGTCGACGACGAAGATCGCCATCAGCCCGACCGCTCCGGTCGCGGTCATCACCGCGACATGGCGAAAGGTCGAGCCGCTGACGAAGACGGCCTGGTTGGGGTTGACGGGTGCGTTCACAATTCCGGTTCTCCGACGCCGCCGACCGCGACTTCAGCTCCGCCATCCTCGATGACCTCGCGCGTCTCCTCGGTGAGTGCCTTGGACTTGGCCTTCGGTTGAACCAGCGGCTCCGGCGAGACGCGCGGCACCTTCTGGATGCCGGCGGCGATGCCCTCGTGATACTGGATCTCCATGCGCTGGGCGTCGCGGTCACGGACGCTGTCGATGACCAGACTGGCCTCATCATAGCTGAGGCCGAGGCTCTCCAGCGTCACCCGCCCGAAGCCAAGCGCCGACTCGAAGGTTTCGCGCATCTGGAAGTCGACATCGGCTTTCATCAGCTCGATCGCATGGACACGGTCATAGGCCCGCACATGCAGCCGTGCGGAGGGGAATTCGGCCCTCGCCATCTCGACGATCCGCAAGGCCGCTTCGCGATTGTCGATGCAGATGCAGATGATCTTGGCCTTCCCGGCGCCGGCAGCACGCAGCACGTCCAGTCTCGTGCCGTCGCCGTAATAGATGCGGAAGCCGAACTTGGACGCCGACCGGATGCGCTCGACATTGGAGTCGATGATCGTCACCGGGATGTGCTGCAGCAGCAGGGCCTGGGTCACCACCTGCCCGAACCGGCCGAACCCGATGACCATGACGGAGCCGCCGGCACCTTCGAAATCCTCTTCCATGGTTTCCGCCGGGGCGGCGCTCCGGGTCAGCCAGAGGTCGATCAGCTTGGCGGCAACCGGTCCGATCAGCATCGAGAGTGCGGCGAGAGATGTCGCCAGGGCCGCCTGCTGGCTGTTGAGCAGCCCGAGCGCAGCACCGAGCGGCAGGAGAACGAAGGCGAATTCGCCGGCCGGCGAGAGCAGGGCACCGGCCCGTATGGCTTCGGTCCTCGACGAACAGGAGACGCGCAGGATCGTTGCCGCGACGACGATCTTGAAGGCGACCAGCAATGGCGCCGCGAGCGCCAGCAGCAGGGCGTTTTCGAAAACGAGCTGGAGGTCGAGCGACATGCCGACCGCCATGAAGAACAGGCCGAGCAGCACGCCGCGGAACGGCTCGATATCGGCTTCGAGCTCGTGCCGGAAATGCGAGTCCGCCAGCAGCACTCCGGCGAGGAAGGCGCCCATGGCCATGGAGAGGCCGACCCGCTCCATCAGCATCGCGGCACCGAGCACGATCAGCAGCGCGGCCGCGGTCATCACGTCCTTCGCGCCGGTGCTGGCGAGGATCCGGAAGAACGGATTGAGCAGGTAGCGTCCGACGAGCACGAGCAGCGCGACGGCGAGCAGGGCGAGGCCCAATCCCGCGAGTGCCGGAGCGCCTCCGTGGTTCTGCGCGCCCGTGGTCGCCAGCAGGGGGAGCAGCGCCAGCGCTGGAGCGATCGAGATATCCTGGAACAGCAGGATCGAGAAGGTGCGCCGGCCGTAGGTTTCGCTGCCGTCGCCGCGCTCCTCCAGGACCTGCAGGGCTATCGATGTCGCAGACAGGGCAAGCGCAAGCCCCACCGCAATGGCGCCGCCGACGGAGAGACCGAATTTCCAGCCAACGAGCCCGATCGCCGTCGCGCTGAGCGCCATCTGCGCGAGGCCGGCGCCGAGGATGTCCTTGCGCATCGAGTAGAGGCGTGACGGCTGAAGCTCCAGCCCAACCAAGAATAGCAGCAGCACGACACCGATCTCGGCGGTGCCCCGGATCGCGTCCGGGTCATTGACCAGGGCGAGCACCGAAGGGCCGATCGCGATGCCGGCCGCAAGATAGCCGAGCACGGCGGATTGGCCGAGACGACGAAACAGCGGCACGGCAATGACTGCGCCTGCACAGAAAATCAGGATCGGCGGCAGGTAACTCGTGTGACTGGCGTCGGCCATGGGAACTCTTCGTTGTGGAAAGCAGGCCCGCGCAAGTGCCACAGCCGACCATGCTGCCTATCTAGGCGCTTCCTTGCTGCGCTGCGAGGGGCGAGTTGCGCAACGGCCCGTCACGTCCTGCGGCGCTGCTCTTCCTTGACATCGCGGGGCGCACGCCGAAAGAAGGCGCTGACCATTTCCGAGGCCTCGAAACCGCGTGACCAAGCCGCCGCTCGACATCCTGCTTTGTGCCCCGCGCGGCTTTTGCGCCGGGGTCGTGCGCGCCATCGACGCAGTCGAGAAGGCGCTCACGCTGCATGGCGCGCCGGTCTATGTGCGCCACGAAATCGTGCACAACAAATATGTCGTCGAATCGCTGAAGCGCAAAGGCGCGGTCTTCGTCGCGGAGCTGTCGGAGGTGCCMGACACCACCCGTCCGGTGATATTTTCGGCCCATGGCGTGCCGAAATCGGTTCCTGCCGAGGCCGCATCGCGGACACTTTTCGCCATCGACGCGACCTGCCCGCTGGTCACGAAGGTGCATCGCGAGGCCGAGGTTCATCACAAGCGCGGCCGCCATATCCTGCTCGTCGGCCATGCCGGCCATCCCGAGGTCATCGGTACGATGGGCCAGCTGCCTGCGGGTGCGATCACGCTGATCGAGACGCTGGACGACGTGGCGCAGCTTGCTCCTCCCACCGGCCAACCACTTGCCTATGTCACCCAGACCACGCTTTCGGTCGATGACACACGCGGCATCGTCCAGGCGCTGCAGGCGCGGTTCCCGGAGCTGATCGCGCCGCACAAGGAAGATATCTGCTACGCCACCACGAACCGTCAGGAGGCGGTGAAGCGGGTTGCCCCGCTGGTCGACGGACTTCTTGTCGTCGGCTCGCCCAATTCCTCCAATTCGCAGCGCCTGCGCGAGGTCGCCGAGCGGGCCGGTTGCCCCTCTGCGCGGCTGGTGCTGCGCGCCGACGAGATCGACTGGTCGATCTTCGGTGCGATCAAGCGGCTGGGCATCACGGCGGGCGCCAGCGCTCCCGAGGTGCTGGTCGAAGAGATCATCGATGCCTTCGCCGAGCGCTATGACGTCCGCGTCGAGACCGTCTCGACCGCCGATGAAAGCGTCTTCTTCCCCCTGCCGCGCGAACTGCGCGGCGAGCCTGCGCCGAATGCGGCCGAGTGAGCGAATTTGGCCGTCTATACTGAAGTGCCCGACGATGAGATGGCTGCCTTCGTGGCGCGTTACGGCATTGGTGATCTGCTGGCGGTCAAGGGCATCGCCGAGGGGGTCTCGAATTCCAATTTCCTGCTGCACACCACGCAGGGCTTCTTCATCCTGACGCTGTACGAAGAGCGGGTGAGCGCGGCTGATCTGCCGTTCTTCCTCGGACTGATGGAACATCTGGCCGAGCGCGGGCTGATCTGCCCGCTGCCGGTCAAGGCGCAGGACGGTCTGGCTGTGAGCCGGCTCGCGGGGCGGCCGGCGGCGATCGTGACTTTCCTCGATGGTCTCTCCGTGCGTCGTCCGACGGCTGCTCATTGCGCCGAGGTCGGGCGTGGGCTGGCGCTCCTGCACAAGGCGGGCGAGGGCTTCGGCATGACCCGGTCCAATGATCTGTCAGTCGCGGGCTGGCGGCCGCTGGCGGAACAGGCCGGTGCCGGGGCCGAGACGGTCTCGCCTGGACTGGCGAAGCGCGTCATGACGGAAATCGCGTTCCACGAGGCCAACTGGCCACAGAGCCTGCCGCGCGGCGTGATCCACGCCGATCTCTTTCCCAACAACGTCTTCTTCATCAAGGACCGGTTGTCGGGACTGATCGACTTCTATTTCGCCTGCACCGACGCCTTTGCCTATGATCTCGCCATCTGCCTGAATGCCTGGTGCTTCGAGGCCGATGCGTCGTTCAATCTCACCAAGGGGCAGGCGATCCTCGCGGGCTATGAAAGCGTGCGCGCCCTGACCCCCGCCGAGGTTGAGGCGCTTCCGGCGCTCTGTCGCGGCTCGGCCCTGCGTTTCCTGCTGACCCGGCTGGTGGACTGGTTGAACGTTCCGCCGGGGGCCCTGGTCAAGCCGCTCGATCCGCTCGAATACGACCGCAAACTTGCCTTCCACCAGCGCGTCGGTGACGCCCGCGAATACGGCCTGAAACGATGAGCGATACAGTAGAGATCTGGACCGACGGGGCCTGCTCGGGCAATCCCGGCCCGGGGGGCTGGGGCGCGATCCTCAGCTACAATGGCAAGGCGCGCGAGCTCTCGGGCGGCGAACAGATGACCACCAACAACCGCATGGAGCTGATGGCGGCGATTTCGGCGCTCGAGACGCTGACGCGGCCCTGCACGGTGGCGCTGCATACCGACAGCCAGTACCTGCGTCAGGGCATCACCGGCTGGATCCATGGCTGGAAGAAGAACGGGTGGAAGACGGCCGACCGGAAACCGGTGAAGAACGAGGAGCTCTGGAAGCGCCTCGATGCCGCGCTCGGCCGTCACAAGATCGAGTGGAAATGGGTCAAGGGCCACGCCGGCGATGAGATGAACGAGCGCGCCGATATGCTCGCCCGCGCCGGCATGGCGCCGTTCAAGCCAGGGCGATAGAGCCCAGCAGGCTCGTCAGCCGAGCGGCTGCCGATAGACCAGGAAGCCCGAGAGATCGGCGACCTTGTCGTAGAGTTCGCGCGCCTGAAGATTCGTCTCATGCGTCTGCCAGTAGACGCGGAAACAGCCCTTGGCCTCGGCCATCTGCCGCACGGCTTCGATCAGCTTCCGGCCGCCGCCGCCGCCACGGATATCCGGGCTGACGAACAGATCCTGCAAATAGCAGATATCCTTGGCGCTCCAGGTGGTGCGGTGCGTGACCCAGTGCACGATGCCGACAGCCTTGCCGTCGCGTTCGGCGATGAAGCCACCCATCGGCTCCTTGCCGCCTGTGAGCCGGGCGAAGGTCAGGTCATGGATCTCTTCCGGCAGGCTCGACTTGTAGAAGGTCAGGTAGCCCTGCCAGAGCGGTCCCCAGGCGGTACGGTCGCTCGCGACGAGCGGGCGGATGGTGATCTCGGACATGCAGCCTCTCCCAATAGCGCTGTCACGCTAGCCCGGGGGCGCTGCATCTGTCTCATGACAAAGCGCCATGCTTTCGATCAGCATCGTTGCAGCAGGCATGAAAAAGCCCGCGCGGCGGGTGCCGGGCGGGCTCTTTCATGCACGAAGCGCTCAGAGCTGCTTCAGCATTTCCTCGGCGCCGGAGACGTCGGCCTTGCCCGGTGCGTCTTCGACATTGAGAGCCTCGACCACGCCGTTCTCGACGATCATCGAATAGCGCTGCGAGCGGGTTCCGAGGCCAAAGCCCGAACCGTCGAGCGAAAGCCCGATCTCCTTGGCGAAATCGGCATTGCCGTCCGAGAGGAACTCGATGACGCCGACTGCGCCCGTTGCCTTCGACCACGCATCCATGACGAAGACGTCGTTGACGCCGGTCACCATGATGGCGTCGACGCCCTTGCCCTTGATCTCTGCAGCCTTGGCGAGATAGCCGGGGAGGTGATTCTTGTGGCAGGTCGGCGTGAAGGCGCCGGGCACCGCAAACAGCACCACTTTCTTGCCCTTGAACAGGTCTTCGGTCGTCTTCGYTGCCGGGCCGTCCGCCGTCATCACGCGGAACGTCGCCTGCGGAAGTGTGTCACCCACCTTGATCGTCATCGCCTGTTCTCCGTGAGCCATGCGGCCTTCGCCGCTCGGTCAGGGATTAGGGCTTGGCGACCGGGATGTCGAGTTCAAGCCGCGTCTCGACCGCCGCAGGTTTGCCGCGCACCGTCACGATGAAGGGCACCGGTCCCGCTGCGCCCTTGGGACGGTCGGTAATCCGGACATGGGCGAGCACCGTGCCATCGGCCTGCGGCTTCAGGACCGGTTTGCTGAAGGACCAGGCGCCGGGCCCCTCGACGAAGACATCCTCGATCGCGCCGTCCGGCGGAGCCTGCAGCACGAGCTTGACC